>NZ_JBBCJO010000005.1:900000-1048040 GCF_037190085.1 Gemmatimonas aurantiaca | reverse complement strand
CGGTGTCGCCGATGACCGCGGCCTTGTGGGCCTCCGAGCCCTTGCCGCCCTCGTGGCCGTCCTCGATGTACTTCTTCGCGTTGTCCCACGCACCACCGGCGTTGCTCAGGTAGTTGGCCATGAGCTGCCCGGTGAGGATGACCGCGGCGAGGAACGCGCCGAGGGCCATGTAGCCGATGCCGAAGCCGATGATCAGCGGCGTGAGGACGGCGAGCAGCGCCGGGGTGGCGAGCTCCCGCAGCGACGCCGCGGTGCAGATGTCGATGACCGGGCCGTAGTCGGGCTTCTTGGTCCCGGCCATGATCCCGCCGTCGGCGAACTGCTTGCGCACCTCCTGCACGACGGTCGCCGCCGTGCGGCTCACCGCCCGGATCGCGAGCGCCGAGAAGAGGAAGGCGATCGAGCCGCCGATCAGCAGACCGATGAACACCTGCGGGTCGGCGACGTTGATCTGGGCCTCGGGCAGGGCGAAGATGCCCGCCGGTTCCTGGATCGCCGCCCGGATCTGCTCGAACGGCACGAGCTCACCGACCGAGATCTCGATGTAGCTCGCGAACAGGGCGACCGCGGCGATGACCGCGGAGCCGATGGCGAAGCCCTTGGTGACGGCCTTGGTGGTGTTGCCCACCGCGTCGAGCGCGTCGGTGATCTTGCGGATGTCCGGACCCAGGTGGCTCATCTCGGCGATGCCACCGGCGTTGTCGGTGATGGGGCCGTACGCGTCGAGCGCGACGATCATGCCGGCCATGGACAGCATGGACGTGGCGGCAATGGCCACGCCGTACAGGCCCGCGATCTGATAGCAGCCGTAGATGGCCGCCGCCACCACGAGCACCGGGGCGGCGGTGGAACGCATCGACACCGCGAGACCGGCGATCACGTTGGTGCCGTGACCCGTTTCCGATGCCTTGGCGATCTGCTGCACGGGGCCGTATTCGGTGGCCGTGTAGTACTCGGTGATCACCACCAGCGCCGCGGTGAGCGCGAGGCCGATCATGGCGCAAACGAACAGCGGTGTGGACTGATCGGCGGGGAACATGATCGACGTCACGGCGAAGAACGCGATCGCCGCCAGCACGCCCGACACGATCAGACCGCGATACAGCGCCGACATGATTTTCCCACCCGGCGAGACACGCACGAAGAACGTGCCGACGATGGACGCGGGAATGGACACCGCGCCCAGCACCAGCGGATAGAGCACACCGGTGTTGCCGTAGGTGGAGAAGCTGAGACCGGCCACCAGCATCGCGGCGATCACGGTCACGGCGTACGTCTCGAACAGGTCGGCCGCCATGCCGGCGCAGTCACCCACGTTGTCACCGACGTTGTCGGCGATCACGGCGGGGTTGCGCGGATCGTCCTCGGGAATGCCGGCTTCGACCTTGCCCACGAGGTCGGCGCCGACGTCGGCGCCCTTCGTGAAGATGCCGCCGCCCAGACGCGCGAAGATGGAGATGAGCGACGAGCCGAACGCGAGACCGACCATCGGCTCGAGCGCGTGCTTGATCGCGTCTTCCCCGCTGCCATTGCCGATCACCACCAGGTAGAAGCCGGCCACGCCCAGCAGGCCGAGTCCGACGACCAGCATGCCGGTGATGGCGCCGCCCTTGAAGCTGATGTTGAGCGCCGCGTTCAGACCACTCGTGGCCGCCTGCGCCGTGCGCGAATTCGCGCGCACCGAGACGAACATGCCGATGAAACCGGCCACACCCGAGAGGATCGCGCCGATCGCGAAGCCGATCGCGGTCATCCAGCTGCCGAGGCCGAGGCCCACGGCGAGGAAGAGCACCACACCGACAATGGCGATGGTGCGGTACTGACGCTTCAGGTAGGCGTCAGCGCCTTCCTGGATCGCGCCGGCGATCTGCTGCATGCGTTCATTGCCTGCGGGTTGGGCAATGATCCACCGCGCGGACACGATGCCATACACAATGGCAATGCCGGCGCAGACGAGCGCGAGAATGAGGGCGTACTGCTCGAGCACGTAGAGTTCCGTGGAGGGGAATTGTGTCGTCCGAGGCCCCCGCCGGGGCCCACGCAGGGCGCCGATTGGGGGGCAGCCTGGGGAAGATCACCGATAAAGCAGGCTGATGCCAGTGTTTTCCGCCTCCCGTACAGGATCCCATACGGATCCCGGCGCGCTTGTCCCCTCCCGGATTCCGCCGCAGCTTCCAGCGCATGCGCATGTTCACCCTGTCACTGCTCGCCCTCCTGGCCGCCTGCCGGCCCGCGGGAGGCCCCGCGCCCGGACCCTCTGGTCCCTCGGGACGGGCAAATCCCACCACCTACCCGGCACTGCCGCCCCAGTACACCATCGCCGAGGGGCAGTCGCAGATCACACCGGCGTTTGCCGACACGACCCTCTGGGTGCGCGAGCACCTCTGGGTGGAGACGGAGTTCGATTCGGACTTCGACGGCAAACCCGACCGTGTCCATGTGGACGTGACCCGACCCGGCGCCACCACCAGCGGCCTCCAGGTGCCGGTGGTCTACGAGACCAGTCCCTACTTCGCGGGGACCCTGGGCAATGACGACGTCTTCTGGCCCGTGAAGCAGGAACTGGGCGACGACCCTCCGCCGCGGAATCTGGGCAAGGGCGTGCCATTCAATCCCAACCGGACCCGCATCTCCGCCTCGCAGGTGCGCACCTGGGTCCCGCGTGGGTTCGCGGTCGTGCACTCGGAGTCCCCGGGGACCGGGCTGAGCCAGGGATGTGTCACCATCGGGGGCATGAACGAATCGCTGGCGCCCAAGGCCGTGGTGGATTGGCTGAACGGTCGTGCGAAGGGGTACACCACCGTCGACGGCCAGGAACAGGTGGTCGCCACCTGGTCCACGGGCAAGGTGGGGATGATCGGGACCTCCTTCAATGGCACGCTGCCGGTGGCGGTGGCCACCACGGGCGTGGCCGGTCTCGAAGCCATCATCCCCGTCTCCCCCAACAATTCCTACTATCGCTATTACCGCTCCAACGGCCTGGTGCGTGCGCCGGGCGGTTATCAGGGCGAGGACGTGGACGTGTTGTACGACTACGTCCAGAGTGGCAATCCGGCCACGCGCGCCATCTGCAACGAGCGGGTGCGGGACGCGGTGCTGCGGAAAGGCATCGATCGCCGCACCGGGGACCTGAGCGACTTCTGGATCAACCGCGACTATCTGTCGCAGGCCAAAGGCATCCGCGCCGCGATGTTGACTGCCCACGGCTTCAACGACTGGAACGTGATGCCGTCGCACACGGTGCTCATGGCCGAAGCCGTCCGCGCCAATCACGTACCGGTGCAGATGTACTTCCATCAGGGCGGACATGGCGGCGAGCCGCCGATGGCCATGATGAACCGCTGGTTCACGCGGTACCTGCTCGGTGTGCAGAACGGGGTGGAAAAGGATCCGCGCGCGTTTGTGGTGCGGGAAGGCGCCAATCGGCAGACGCCCACACCGTATGATGACTATCCCAATCCGGCCGCCGCACCGGTGATGTTGTATCCGGGGAATGGTGGACGTGCCGTTGGGGTCCTGGCTTTCACCGCACTGGGTGGGCAGGGACGGGAAACGATCACCGATGATGTGGACAAGAGCGGCGCCGTGCTTGCCGCCGCGGCGTCGTCACCCAATCGGCTGATGTTCGCCACGCCGACCCTCACGCAGCCTGTGCATATCTCGGGCACGGCTCGCGTGACGCTGCGATTGTCGTCCAGCAAACCGGCCGCGAATCTGTCGGTGTGGCTGGTGGAACTGCCCTGGCCCGCGCCGCCCGGTGGCGCCAATGCCGGTGCGGCGGCGAACAACGGCAATGCGGGGATCATCACCCGTGGCTGGGCCGATCCGCAGAACGCAAAGTCGTTGCGGGTGTCCGAACCACTGAAGCCCGGCGAATTCGTGACCGTGTCGTTCGATCTCGAACCCGACGATCAGATCGTACCGGCCGGCAAGCGCATCGGACTCATGATCATGTCCAGCGATCGCGACTTCACGCTCTGGCCCTCGCCGGGCACGGTGCTCACGCTCGATCTCGATGGCAGTGCGCTTTCGCTGCCCATCGTGGGCGGGCTGCCCGCACTGCAGCGCGCTATCCAGTAGCCACATCGAGCCCTTCGTCTCGCCTGTCATGTCATTCATCGCATTCACACGCTCATTCACACGCCGGAAATTTCCCATGAAGCGACGCTGGTCGGTTTCCGTGTCCGCGCTGCTGCTCGCGAGCCATGCCACGGCCTGCGCGACGGGTGGTACGACGTCCTCGAGTGCGTCGGGATCCATGGGTCCGATCGCCGAACCCGTGCCCGCGTCGGTGGCGCGTCCCACCGCGGCCAGTCAGCGCGAGGACGGACGCTGGGCCGACTCCGTGCTCGCCACGCTCTCGGTGCGGCAGAAGGCGGCCCAGATGGTGTGGGTGTGGGCACTCGGCGACTACACCCCCGTCGATGCGCCGGCCTATGTCGCCATCGAACGACAGGTGCGGGAGCTCGAACTCGGCGGCATCATCATCTCGGTGGGCGGACCGGCCGACATCGTGCTCAAGGTGAATGCCCTGCAGCGCGCGGCGAAGCTGCCGCTGCTGGTGGGGGCGGATCTCGAAACCGGCGCGGCGTTCCGGGCGCGTGGCGGATGGTTCCTGCCCAATGCCATCGAACTGGGCGGCGCCACGTCCTTCCCGTATCAGATGGGCATCGGCGCCACCCGCGACGAGAAGCTGGCTTACGAGATGGGACGCGTGACGGCCGTGGAAGGTCGTGCCATGGGCATCCACATGGCGTTCGCGCCGGTGCTCGACGTCAACAACAATCCGAAGAACCCCGTCATCAGTGGACGGTCGTTCGGCGAAGATCCCGCGCTGGTCGCGCGCCTGGGAGCGGCGCTGGTGCGCGGTCTGCAGGAGAACGGGATGCTCGCCACGGGCAAACATTTTCCCGGTCACGGCGACACGGAGCAGAATTCGCACCTCGAACTGTCGCGCGTGAATGTGTCGCGTGCACGTCTCGACAGCGTGGAGCTGCGTCCTTTCCGGGCGGCCATCGACGCGGGTCTGCGCGGCATGATGACCTTCCATGGTGATCTGCCCGCGCTCGACTCCACGCACACCGCGGCCACGCTCAGTCGCGCCGTGATGGTCGATCTGCTGCGGCGTGACATGCACTTCGAAGGACTGCTGGTCACCGATGCGCTCGACATGAACGGTGTGATGGGCAGCCTCACGATGCAGGAAGCCACGCTGCGCGCCGTGGAGGCGGGCAACGACGTGCTGCTCATGCCCACCGACGCCCGTGCATCCATTCAGGCCGTCGTGGACGCGGTTGCGTCGGGACGCGTCACCGAAGCCCGTCTGAACCAGTCGGTGCGCAAGCTGCTGATGGCCAAGCACGAATTCGGTCTGCATCGCGAGCGCCTCGTGTCGGTGGAAGGCATCCGCGCGCACGTCGGCACACAGGCCAATCTCGAGCCGGCGCGGATGGCCGCACAGAAATCCATCACGCTGGTGCGCGACTCGCTGTCACTGGTGCCGTTCAGGATGCCGCGCACCGCGCGGGTGGTGAGCATCACGGTCTCGTCGCGGGTGGACATCGCGGCCGGACGTGGACTCGACGCCGAGTTGCGGGCGCAGTACCCGCAGCTGCTTTCACTCACACTCACGCCCGAAGTGGTGGCCGAGGCCACGGCCGGTGCGGCCGCGGGCAACACCGGGGGGTATCGGGTGAGCCCCGATCCGACCATTCTGCCGGCGTCCGTCGAGAACGCGCTGGCGATCGCCCGGGGTGCGGACATGGTGATCGTGTCGAGTTACATCGGCGCGGCCACGAACACCGCCAACATGAAACCCACTGCGGGGCTTCCGGAGTTGCTCAACGGACTCAAGGCCGCGAGCACACGTGTGGTGCTGGTGAGTTTCAACAACCCGTACCTCGCA
Source organism: Gemmatimonas aurantiaca (assembly GCF_037190085.1). Classification (NCBI taxonomy): domain Bacteria; kingdom Pseudomonadati; phylum Gemmatimonadota; class Gemmatimonadia; order Gemmatimonadales; family Gemmatimonadaceae; genus Gemmatimonas; species Gemmatimonas aurantiaca. The sequence goes on along the minus strand of NZ_JBBCJO010000005.1, from coordinate 1,042,135 downwards.
CAGGGGTTGCCGCTGACCGACGTGCATCTCATCGCCTGGAGCCCCTGGACCATGTCGCAGCGCGCCGCGGGACAGGCGCTGCTCGGCAAGACCCCGATCACCGGACAGCTGCCGATCACGATTCCGGGCGTGGCGGCATTCGGGACGGGATTGCGGCGCTGATCGCCACCTGTCACGCATCGGCCGTACTCACATGGTACTCACATCGTACTCCCCTCACCACTTCTCATGAACTTTTCACGTTCCGCGTTCGTCGTCACGTCACTCACGATTTCGGCGACGGTTGCGTCGGCGATGGTGCTCGCCACCAACCTCACCGGCACATGGACCTACGCCGTGACCACCGAGAACGGCACGGGCACGCCCACGGTCACCATGAAGCAGCAGGGCGATTCCATCAGCGGCACGTACGAATCGTCGCGCATGGGCGCGTTGCCGTTCAAGGGCACCGTGAAGGATAAAAGCTTCACGTTTGCCGTGAACACCAGCGGCGGCACCACACTCACGTTCACCGGCACGATCATCGACGACGATCATGTGAAGGGTGACGTGGACTTTGCCGGTCAGGGCGGCGCGACGTTCACCGGCGAACGTCGCAAGTAGCCGGTCAGGCAGGCCGCGCGTTCATCACGGTCATGCGGCGTCCGCCGACCCGGCGGGCACGCCGCATGACGGGCAATACGGATAGAACGCGTTCTTGCGGGTGTGACAGCCGCCACACTGATCGAAGAGGCGCAGTCCGCAGTGCACGCAGAAGTTGGCGGGGCCGTTGGGGCCCGTGGCAATGCGCCGTTCACATCCCGGGCACACCCCTGCGTCGATGCGCTTGAGGGCTTCTTCGTAGGGCAGGGCGCGGCGTCGCTCGGCTTCGGTCTGCTGCTCCACACGTTGACGCTGGGCGAGGTAGCGGCGCATCGCGCGGATGATGTACACACCCGCCACACCAGAGGCGATGATCCCCACGGCGTAGCGCACGTAGCCGCCATAGCTGGGCAGGAACGGCACCAGTTCCACGAAAAACGCGAATACGGCAAACAGCACGAACCCGCGCAGCAACGGCCAGTATTCGCTCCGGCGTTTGCGCGCGACCAGCCATCCGGCGATCAGCAGCAATGGTAACGTGAGCGCGAGACGGATGCCGAACACCTTGAGTTCCTGCGTGAATCGTGCACGCTCGAAGCTCCCGCGCGCGGCGATCTCGAGGTCCACCTCCGCTTCGCGATTCGCCTCCTGCGCCTGCGTGATGGCCAGCAGTGTCTCGTCCAGCTTCTCGACCCGCGCCTCGGCTTCACGCTCGGTCGACTTGAGCGTGTCGAGCGCGCGTGTGCGGCTCAGGACTTCCGGATCCTGCGCCGGATCGGTGGTGGCCCGGCGTGTCGCGACCCAGGCGTCGAAGCTCTCGCGCTGCGACGTGTAGGCGTTGCGGGCCACCGCATGCTGCTGCGACGCGCGATCACGCTCGTCCCGCGTACTGCGTTCCACCTGCAGCAGCGAATCCCGCGTGGCATGCAGCGGCACCAGCTTGGCGGGATCGATGAACTCGGGAAGACTCAGCCCCTGTTCGACGCCCGGCAATTCCGCGACGATCTTGCCGCCCAGTCCGATGAGGAAACCGGCGAAGATGATCGAGACCGCCCACATCGCGATGGCAAAGAGCCGCTCGGGAACACGAAAGGATCCAAACATGGCACGTTCAGAGCAGGAGGATTCGCGACTCGGGGCCGCAGGAAATCGTCGTCGGAGGAAATTGCACCTCACTCTCGGCCCGTCGGAAGGCGCGGCCGGGCGATTGTCTCAAGGGTATCCTCTGGCGTCCTGCTCGACGCCTCCTGATAATTCCCTCTTTCGCCCCCTTTCGTCTACGCGCATGAGCCTCATCTCCTTGCTGCCCCGCTGGACCGAGTCGCGCTGGGATCAGCCTCTCGATCGTGCCCTGCTCGATCATCTCGAACCGCAGGCGGCCGTTGCCGGCTTGACGGGCCCGGGACCACAATGGTCGTTCCAGACGGGGCATCTGCATACGTTGGGCGATATGGTGCATGCCTGGGTCGGTTGGGGACGCCTGCCCGTCCGCTCCACGCCGGAAGAAGCGCGCACCGTCACGGGGCAGGGCGACTTCATCGCTCAGCTGATCCGGTATCTGAAGGCCATCGATCATCTCGGCCTCGTCGACGGCGACTTCATCGATCACATCTATCAGCACAACTGGCTGGTCGCCGATCTGTACAGCGTGATGGACGTGCTCGAACTGACGGCCTTCATGGGCGACACGAGCGGATCGAAGTTCCGCATCGTCGAGATCGGCGGCGGGTGGGGCCGCGTGCCAGAGATGTTGCTGCGTCTCTTTCCCGGCAAGATCGAATACGTGATGCTCGATGCGGTGCCGATCTCCCTGGTGTCGGCCGAAGCGTATCTCCGGGGTGCATTTCCCGAACTCACATTCGGCAGCTTCGCGCGGGGCGACGAATACCAGCCCGGCAGTTACGATGTGTACTTCATTCCGACCTGGGAGCTTGCTCACCTCGGGACGGCGCGATTCGATGTCGTCATGAACATCGAGAGCTTCCAGGAGATGACCCAGGAGCGCGTCGACTACTATCTCTCGTGGTTCGATCTGGTGATTGCCGATCATGGCATCGCCTACATCGCGAACTCCCGCGATTTCGTATTCGTCGGCGACTGGAACTTCCCCACCTCCTGGCGCACGCTGGCGCGGCATCGTACCCCGCGGTCATGGACCCCGGACAACTCCACGCATATCCTGCGCAAGGAAGTGGGCCACTTCGGTGCCGGCAACCGCATCATCGATGTGGCGTATGCGAGCACGATTCCCACCGATCCTTCGCACGTGGCGGTTCAGACACTGCGGAGCGTGCGCAAACCGGGACAGTAGCCACGGTCTGCGCATCGCCGCGCGTTCAGTGCGCCAGTTCGGTGACCAGATCCACGATGGACGCGAGGGGCACCCGCTCGATGGGATGCGGAACCCCAGGCAGCAGTGACGCGCGGGCGTTGGGCATCAGTGCCGCCACCTCTTCGCAATCACCCAGCGTCACGCTGTCGTCCTTCTCGCCGACAAGCAGGTGGACAGGGCTCCGAATCGTACCAAATGCCGCGTGCGTGAGAGGCGGCGCATCGCCCAACTCGCGCAGGAGTGTCGCCGTGCGCTGCATCATGCGCTCCCAGCCGCCAGCTCCCTCGTGACGCGCTGCCAGTGTGTCGGCGAAAGCCGGTACCTTGGCAGCAATCACCGCCGGATCGAGCCGCGCCGCCGCCTGCTCGGCGATGGCCGGCGTCCAGCGCACCATCGTTCCGAGCGTCACGAGTGGGCCGATCACACCGGCCTTACGCGACGCCAGCAGCATGGCCGCGTATCCGCCCATGGAGTAACCGAAGACCACGGGCAGATGTCCCGTGTCCTCCCGCATCGCCACCGCGGTACCGGCGAGGGTGTCGGCGAATGTGTCCATGCCGAACGATTTCCCTTCATCGAGCGGCGTGTGTCCATGTCCCGGCAGCTCGATGGCGCGGGCCGACGTGAACCGACCCGAGGCCATCAGAGCGTCCACCAGGGGCTGCATCTGCTGCGCACTGCCCAGGGCCCCGTGCACCACCAGCACCGAGGGCCGCGCCATCACTTGCCCTTGAAGGCCGCGATGGCCTGCCGGGTGAACGGTGAGAGCGCGAGGGTGCCACTCATGTGCGCGCGTTCGGCGAGCATCGCATCCCATTGTTCCGTGCCGGCCCAGAACACCTGCTTCATCTGCGCCATGGCATCGGGATTGGAGCGTGCGAGTGTGGCCGCGAGCTGATCCACTCCTGCATCGAGCGCCGCGACATCGTCGTAGAGACGGGCATAGAGCCCGCGACGTTCACACCAGGCGGCATCGCGCCAGTCGGCGTCCACCGCCATCTGGCTGAACGACGCGAGTCCGAGCTTCTTCTCGATCACCGGCCCCACCACGAAGGGACCGATGCCCACGGCCAGTTCACTCAGTTTGGCCGACGCCGTACGCACGGCCATGCTGAAGTCGGACGCCGAGATGAGGCCCACCGCGCCGCCCGCGGCCTTGCCGTGCACGCGTGTGATGACGAACTGCGGCGCGCGGATCATGGCGAGGATCACGCCCGCGAAGCCGCTGAAGAACTGCTGTCCCTGTGCGGGTTCCGACAGCGAGGCGAGTTCGTCGAACGATGCACCCGCGCAGAAGGGGCCGGTGCCGCCGCTTTGCAGCACGATCACGCGCACGGCGGGGTCCTGGCTCACCCGGGTGACCGTGGCGGCGAGTTCACGCAGCAGCACACCCGGAAGGGAGTTGCTCTTGGGGTGGAAGAACTCGATGCGCCCGATGCCGTTGGCGAGGTCGGTGCGGACGTAACCGTCCGCGGAGTTGGTGGGGGAGGGGGAGAGAGTCATGATGAAAAGATAGCGGACGGCATCGGGAACTCCTCGGGGTGGCGCATCGAACGACGCCCGGACCGACATCGGGATCGGCCACTTCCCGGTGCACGCTCAACGCACGCTCAACGCACGCTTGGCGCAGGCTCAACGCACGCGCGAGATGGGGCCGACGGATTCGAGAGCGGGGACGACCTGCCCGTCGCGACGCTCGGCGAAGAACGTGACCAACGCGATGCCCACGGCCTGTCGCCCCGAGAAGTCGCGCTTGGAGACCTGCAACTCGAACTGCGCGCGACTGGTGGTGCGACCTTCCATGATCTTCACGGTGCCCACCATCGCCATACGATGATCGTCGCCATCGCGAAAGAAATTCGCGATCTCCCGGACGGAGGCACCCTTCGTGGCGCGCAGCGCATTGAACAGGTCTGAAGCTGCCTGACGCATCTCGGCGGCGGACGGCAATCGTGGTGCCTCACCGACGGGTGGCGTGGTGTTCGCAGTCGTGGGCTCGGATGGTGTCGGCGGCGGCGCGGTGGGCGCGGACCGTGCGACTTCAGGTTCTGCATAGGCCGAGGCGCGTGCGGTCGCAGCATCGGGCTCGATACGCGCGCCCGGGCTGTTCTGAGATTCGGTCGGAACAGCCGTTCGCGAAGCACTTCTGGTGGACCGATCGGCACCGGGCGACGCACCACCCTTCTGTGTGTTGGGCGCCGATACGGATGGCGCCGGGCGATTCGACGGCGTCCCGGATGCCATGGCGCGCGCTGAGGGCGGAGCCGATGGGGTATCGGCTGCGGTGGTGCCGGCGCGCGATGCATCGATCGATGACATCACCACCGTGCTGTCCGGGGTGTCTGTCGCTGGAGTGGTGGGCAATGATGTGGTGGGCTGGGCCACCGTGGTTTCCGTCGCGGCGCTGGTGCCTGCGGCGTCCGGTGTGCCGGCGCTCTGGCGGTATACGATGAATGCCAGTGCTGCCGCCGCCAGTCCGCCGGCGATCAGCATGACGGGCTTTGTCCTTCGTGGTGAGGGTGGCGCAACCGGCGTTGCTGCCTGGGGCGCCGCCTGGGGCGTAACAGGCGTTGCTGCCTCGGGCGCGGCCACCGTCGACGCCGCGCGAACACGAATGACACAACTCGCACGAATGGCTGGCGTTCCGCCTGACGCGAAGGCATGACGCGGTGCCACGATCAGTCTGGTGTCACCAGGCAGTCGCGGCTCCACCAGCCACGATCCGACATCCACCGCGATGGCGTCAGGCCGATCGAGCAGCACGTCCAGTCCGGTGGTGGACACGGGCGCACCATTCGCGTCGAACGCGTGCAACGGCAGCGTGAACGAGGCCCCGACTTCCGCATCGAAACTGTTGGCGTCCAGTCGTAGCGCCGCGATCACCGGTGCCGGCGGAGGGGCGGGCACCGGCGTTGACGGCGGCGGAGTGGAGGGCGAGCGCCCTGCCGGCACCGGGCTCACCGGCGTGAGTGCCATCAGTGCGGGGACTTCCTGTGCACGCTGTTGTTGCACCAGACGCGCCGCAGCCGCCAGGGCGCGTCCGCCGTTGGCCGGCAGCGACTCCGACACTGCGTCAGCCAGATCGTGCAGCGACGGCCAACGCTGCGCCGGTTCCTTCTCCAGCATGCGCATGACGGCATCGGCAAGAAACGCCGGACAATCGGGGCGGAGTTCGCGCACAGGCGTTGGGACCTGGTTGCTGTGTGCGAGAATGAGCTGGTACAACTCTCCGCTGAACGGCAATCTGCCCGTGAGTAGCACATACGCCGTCACGCCGAGCGAGTACTGATCCGACGGCGGCCCCACCGGTTTCTCGGTGAACTGCTCGGGGCTCATGTACGACGGGGTGCCTACCTGCGTGCCCGTTTGCGTGAGCGATGTGCCGCCGAGGGCCTTGGCGATCCCGAAGTCGGTCAGGATCACATCGCCCTTCACATTCACCAGAATGTTGGCCGGCTTGATGTCGCGATGGACGATGCCTTCGGCGTGCGCGTGGGCCAGTGCGCGCGCGGCACCGGCCACGATCCACCGGACATCGTCGATGGCCACAGGCGTGGCCTGCTGACACAGGTGATCGGCGGCCATGCCTTCCACGAAGCTCATCACGAAATACGAGAGCTCGTGATCCTGCTGGATGTCGTGCACGACGATGATGTTCGGGTGCTGCAGCCGCGCCGCGATGCGTGCCTCGAGCAGGAAACGATCGGACATACCCGGTGTGAGACTCAACCGCGGATCCATCACCTTGATGGCCACACGCCGATCCAGCTTGAGATCGTGCGCGAGATACACCACCGCCATGCCTCCCCGTCCGAGTTCGCCGGCGATGTCGTACGTACCCGCTGTCGACAGGCGCAGTCGTTCGAGCAGCGGGTCGCTGCTCGTGGCGGGTGAAGCCGGGGCCGTGGGGGAGATCATCGTTCGAACGGGGGCGAAAGGGGGGCGGGAGTGCCCGAACTTACCGCGCTTTCCGGGCCTCTGCCTGTTGGCATCCGCCGTTCGTCGCCTTGCAGGCACTCACGCCCGTCGCCTACTTGTCAACGAGATCGTTCCGGCGGTCCTTCATGTTTCCGGTACGCTGGTCATCAGAGGGAAGAGGCGATGGACTTGAACACTTGGCTTGCCCAGTGGGCCCACAAATCGCAGGAAGTCCAGGGTCGTGTCCGAACGGCACGCACGTTTCTGCAGCAGCACTATCCAACGCGTCCGGACCGGATCCTGAGTGAGATACGGTGCATCGATTTCTCCCGACCTGTCAGTGTTCCGTCTCTGCCGGTGGGAACGCAGCTCGTGGGTTTCAAGGACCCGCGGGTTTCACCGTACCGGGCCTCGTACTTCACCAGGGCCGGAATTCCCATGGAGCGACTGGGCGTTTCCTCCTCGGGAAACCTGCGGACGTCTCCGAAAGTCCTGCCCAAGACACTGTATCGATACGAGGTCCTGGTCACGGTTCCCGAAGGGGAGGTACTGGAGTCGACCTGCGGGCCTGCGGCCGACATGTGGTCCATCATCGATCGAAAGGTCCTGGCGAGTGGCGGGGGATTGCAGTACCTGATTCCGAACATGAATCGGTACCTCCGGTTCATTGCGTGACGTTGTGATCCATTGTGATCGGGATAGCCTTCTCCCCGATCAATACGGGAGCCGCCCGTGTGTGCGCGGCACGCACTCATCCAACAGGACCGCACTACGCACCTGCGCGCGCAAGCAATAAATCCCTGGCGAGTTCAAGCACCGCCACCGCTTGTGTGACACGACCCGCATCCGCCCCAAAACAAAACCGGCCCCGGAGCAACGCTCCGGGGCCGGTTCTGTCAGCAGGATCGCTTACTTCAGATCCCCGAAGCTCCGACGGCCCGCGCGCTCACCTTCCGAGCGGCAGCTCGTCGGGGCGCCCTGTCCATCGAGCAACTGCCAGATCTCGACGCGGCGGTTGGCCGCCTGCGCCTGACGGTTCGCGGCCGACACCCGCGGACGACGCGCCGGCGGCGGTTCCTGCTCCGTATCGCCGTTGCGCACCAGGATGCACTGCTCGCCGAAGCTCGACCACACCACACGACCGCGGAGGGACGCGGCGTCGGCACCGGCCACCTTCATCAGCTGGTTGTACACCGCTTCCGCACGCGACTTGGCCAGCTTGTTGTTGTACGACTCCGAGCCGTACCAGTCGGTGTGGCCTTCGATCGAGATGCGGATGTTCGGGTTCCGCTTCATCACGTCGACGATGACCTTGAGCGTGTCGTTGCCCGCCTTCAGCACCACCGCCTTATCGAAGCTGAACAGCGTCGTGTCGAACGCCACGCGGGCCGCGGGCAGAGCCTTGCACTCCACCGTCGCCTGCTGCGTCTTCGTCGTGCCGTAGGCCGTCTTCGAGACCGTGATGGTCGTCGTGCCGGCCGCGTTGCACGTCACCGTGCCGTTGTTCACCGAGGCGATCGACGGGTTGGCCGACGACCACGTCACCGCGCCCAGATCGGCGTTGTCCGCATCCACCGCACGCGACGTGAACGACAGCGTCTTGCCCACATCCGTCGAGCCACTGCTCGGCGACAGCGTCAGGTTCCAATCCGGCGCCGGCACCGTCACGGTCGACGACGCGGTCCGATCCAGCTTCTTCACCGTGCCGCGGCAGGTGATCGTGGCCGTACCGGCCTTCACCGCCGTCACCTTGCCGGTGTTGTCCACCGTGGCGACCGAGGCATCGCTCGACGAGCAGGTGAGGTTCTGCACGTTGCGGAGCTCGATCGGACGGCTCTTCGCGTCCGCCGCGCTGAGCGCGAACTGACGGTCCGTGCCGCGGTTCACCGTGGCGCTCGCCGGGTCGATACGCAGTGCCCAATCGAACGTCTCACCCTCTCCGGCGCAGGCACCACGCAGCGCGTACGTCACACCGACACGCAGGGAACCGTTGCTGGACGTGCCATCGAGCGGCTGTTCGTTGGGCGACGGGTTGAAGTCCCACAGCCCGTCGATCCGGGTGCCCCACTTGCCGCTGCCGCAGATCTTGACGCCGAGCTGGGTCGCGAAGCCGTCTTCGTATTCGTTGGCCGTGGCCCGATTCGCGAACACCGAGTTCAGATAGCCAACGCCAAGGATGAGCGACGTCTTCTTGGACGACGTGACGGGAACCGTCAGCGTACCCAGGGCCCGGAACGGCCGATAGGTGATCTTCTCGAATGGATTGCGGGTGGCTTCGGTCTTGCCGAGGTTGATGTCGCCCTCGACACCAAGCCACTTGTAAATGGACATCCCGATGCGGCCACCGCCGCCGAAGACGTCCCGCTTCATCCGCAGGTCCGCGTCGAGCTTGGTGTACTGCCCGAACACGCCGACTTCAATACGTTCGCCAAGGCCCTGAGCATGGGCCGTCGGTACCGCTGCAATAGCGGCCAGCAGCGAGATTCCGACCAGCTTTGTCTTCATGGAAACCTCTGGTTATGAGCAGATTATGACGGGTCCAGACACTACCCGTGTCCCTCCGTCAGGTACGAACCGGACGAATGGACTGGGACAAAAGTAAGCCCACGCCTTTCTGTGCGATATATCACCTGAGAGACATATTGTGCCCAACATCACCCATCCGGCACAAAAACGGCCCCACCAAGGGTGAGGCCGTTCACAAATCGCCCGCCCGGGTGGCGGTCATACCCCGGAGTGCCCAATAGGGTTCGGAAAGGCGTCAGGCAACCAGCAGAGCGTCGATGGAGGCCCGGATGCGCTCCGGCGTGGGAACCACCTCCGCCAGAAGGTCCGGGTGATAGGGGACCGGGATATCCCGGGGAGCCAGGCGCTCGATAGGGGCATCCAGGAACCAGAACGCGTCCTGCGCCAGCGTGCCCGCGATCTCGGCGCCAAACCCGGCCGACAGATTGTCTTCGTGCACGATCAGGCACCGACCGGTCTTTCTGACCGAGGAAAGCACGGCCTCACGGTCCCAGGGCGCGATGGTCCTGAGATCGAGCAGTTCCACCCGGCCCTCCAGCCCCGCCATCGCTTCCACGCAGCGGTGCACCATGGCTCCCCAGGAGACCAGCGTGAGGTCGGTGCCGGCCTGCACCAGGCGCGCCTTGCCGAATGGAATGACGTAGTCGTCCCCCGGGTACCGGGCGCTGCCGTCGCCCGTCATGAGCAGCGAACGATGCTCGAAGTAGATGGTGGGGTTGGGGCTGCGCATGGCGGTGCGAAGCAACCCTACCGCGTCGGCGGCATTGGACGGAATTGCCACCTGCCAGCCGTAGGCGTGCGCAAACCGCACTTCGTCGCTCAGCGAATGCCAGGGGTCGCCCACATCCTTGCCAAAACCGCCCGGCATGCGCACCACGATCGGCGCCGCGAACTGGTTGGCCGTGCGCCAGCGCATCGTGCCGCAGTTGTTGAGCTGCTCCGTGGCCGGATCGGCGTATTTGCGGAACTGGATCTCGGCCACCGGCATGAGTCCGCTCACCGCCATGCCGACCGCCCGCCCGATGATGCCTTCCTCACTCAGACTGGTGTCGAAGACACGCTCGGCACCGAATTGCTTCTGCAGCCCTTCGGTGACGAGGTGCACGCCGCCCTTCCGGCCCACGTCTTCGCCGAACACCACCACTTTGGGGTTCACGGCCAGTTCCCGCCGCAGGGTCCGACGCACCGCCTCGGCGAAGCGCAGCAGTTCCCCGTCGTCCGATGGCGTTTCCGTTCCAGGCAGCGCCGCGCGCTCGTCTGGCGTGAGTCCGCCCATGGCCTGTCCGTCGAAGGCCGGTTCGGCGTACACATGCAGCGCCACGGTGGCCGGATCCGGCATCGGACGCGCTCGCGCCGCGTCGAGGCCCGCTTGCACATCGCGCGCCACTTCGGCTTCCAGGTCGGCCCACTCGCTTTCGCTGAGTAGTGAGGGCACGAGATAGTCGCGCAGTCGTGGCAATGGGTCCCGCCCCACATCGACCGCAATTTCGTCCTCGGTGCGGTAACCCTTCTGATTGTCCGGACCCGAATGACTCGACAGCCGGGGGACGGTGAGCCGCACCAGGGCAGGCCCCTTGCCGCTCCGGATGTGATTGACGGCTTCCTCGAGCAGGCCTGCGGCTTCGTGCGGATCGATGCCGCTGCCGTTGCGGATGAAGAGATTGCCGAAGGACGCGAGGTTCTTCGCGATGTCCGCGCCCGGTGTCTGCATGTCACCGCGCACGCTGATGCCGAGGTTGTTGTCCTCGATGTAGAACAACATCGGCAACCTGAGCGTGGTCGCCATGGTGAGCGCGGCCCAGAATCCACTGGTCGCCACCGAGGCATCACCGCCGAGGGCGACGCTCATGCTCGTGGCGTACGAGCCATCCTTCAGCGTGTCGCGATGATAGAGGATGCTCTGCGCCCAGCCGGCCGCGGGGGTGTACTGCGAACCCACGTCACCGGCCATCGGCAGCACGGTGCATCGCTCGGGGCTGGCCAGGTTGCAGACGACGCCGATATCGCGGCCATCGCTGAACCCCCCGGCACGGCCGAGGGGGCTGCCGAACGCATCGGCGATGCTCAGACCCAGCGACAGCAGCAGCGGACGGGAGCGGTAATACGCACCCGCGCCGTCGTGCGGCCCCTGCAGCAGCGAGCCGAGGATGACCTGCGCCATGTCATGACCGCGCGCGGAGAACTGGTAGAGCACCAGATGTTCACGCGGCACACTCGTGCGATTGCGATTCGTGGTTTCTTCGACATCGTCGAGCGCGCGCGAGACCAGCGTATGGTACGCGATCCGGCGCCAGTCGAATCCGGCGCGCGGTGTCACGGTGATGGGCTTCGCGCTTCGCGCGGCGGGTCGTGCAGCAGTCTTGGCAGGCATAGCCTGATAATTTGCCCGATGCGCCGCCGAATCGGGAGTTTGCACAGGCATTCGCGCCCGGGAAATCGGGGAGTTCCCGTGTGTCACGCTGCACGCATCCCGCGATGCGCCCCCCGATGCGTGTCACGCAATGTGGGACGACGGGTGGGGCTCCGGACGTGAATCGTATCCGACGGCAACCAGCAGCGGATATGGTCGCATGCTACCTTTCGCGGATGTCTGCTTCCTCCTCTTCTCTCCTCGTTGAACAGGCGGATGGCGTCCTCACGCTGACGCTGAACCGCCCCGATGTTCTCAACAGCTTCAATCGCGAAATGGCGTTCGCGCTGCAGGATGCGCTGCGTCGGGCCGCGGACGATCCGACGGTGCGTGCAGTGGTCCTTACGGGCGCGGGACGCGGGTTCTGCGCCGGTCAGGACCTCGCGGAGGCGCTGCCGCAGGATGGGGGACCGATGCCGGACATCGGTGAGATCGTGAAGATCTGCTACAACCCGGTCATCCGGGCGATCCGTTCGCTGGAGAAGCCGGTGTTGTGCGCGGTGAATGGCATCGCCGCCGGTGCGGGCGCGAACCTGGCGTTCGCGTGCGACATCACGATCGCAGCGGAGGAGGCGAGTTTTGTGGAGAGCTTCGCCAAGCTGGGCCTCATCCCCGACACCAGCGGTACGTTCTTCGTGCCGCGTCTGGTGGGGGTGCAGCGGGCCACGGGCATGTTCTTTCTCGCCGAGAAGATGGGCGCGGCACAGGCCAAAGCATGGGGACTCATCTGGGATGTGGCGCCCAGGGCCGACCTGATGGACACCGTGCAGAAGCTGGCGAAACAGCTGGCCACGCAGGCGACGCGCGGGTTCGGGCTCACCAAACGGGCGATGAATGCGTCGTTCGGCAACGATCTCGACGCGCAGCTCGACGTGGAAGCACAGGCCATGCACGAAGCGGGACGCACGGCCGACTACGAAGAAGGGGTCCGGGCGTTTCTTGAGAAGCGCGCGCCAGTCTATCGCGGGGCCTGATTCGCGATGGCGCTGATGAAAGTGGGTGTGGTGGGTGCGGGCGCCATGGGTGCGGGCATCGCGCAGGTGGCGGCGATGTTCGGCCACGAGGTGGTGCTCGCCGATGCGTTTGCCGCCGCGTTGCCGCGCGCGCGTGCGGGACACGAGAAGGCCATCGCGCGTGACGTGGAGAAAGGTCGGCTCACGCGCGAGGCCGGCGATGCGGTGCTGGGGCGTTTCACGTACGTGGAAGGTGTGGAGACCGCACAACTCGCGGCGTTCGCCGATTGTGGCATCGTCATCGAAGCCATCGTCGAGCAGTTGGCCGTGAAGCAGGAACTCTTCCGCGCCCTCGAAACCGTGGTGGCCGACGACACCATCCTCGCCAGCAACACATCGTCGCTGTCGATCGCGGCCATTGCCGGCGCCTGTCGTGGCAGCCATCGCGTGGTGGGCGTGCATTTCTTCAATCCGGCGCCGGTCATGCCGCTGGTGGAGATCATTCCGGCCATCACCACCGACAGGTCGGTGGCTGCGGCCGCACGTGCGCTGGTCACGTCGTGGAAGAAGGTCACCGTGATGGCGGCCGATACTCCGGGCTTTCTGGTCAACCGGGTGGCCCGTCCGTTTTACGGCGAAGCGCTGCGCATCCGCGAAGAGGGCATTGCCGATGCCGCCACGATCGACTGGGCGCTGCGCACGATCGGTGGATTCCGCATGGGACCGTTCGAACTCATGGATTTCATCGGGCTCGACGTGAATTTCGCCGTCACCCGTTCGGTGTACGATGGCATGTTTCAGGACCCGCGCTATCGGCCCAGTCTGCAGCAGCAGCGTCTCGTCGAAGCCGGATGGCTGGGCAAAAAAACGGGGCGTGGCTTCTACGATCACCGTGACGGTGCGACGAAGCCCGCGCCCACCGAAGATGCGGCGCTCGGTCAGGCCATCGTCGATCGTGTGCTGGCCATGCTGGTGAACGAGGCCGTGGATTTTGTGCATCTGCAGCTCGGCACGCCGGAGGACGTGGAACTGGCCATGACCACCGGGGTGAATTATCCCCGTGGCCTGCTCGCGTGGGGTGACGCCATCGGCGCGGCGACGGTGCTCGCGCGACTCGATGCGTTGTATCGGGAGAGCGGTGACATGCGGTACCGGGCCAGCGTGCGCCTCCGGCGTGCGGTGGCCGCGGGAACTCCGCTGTCCGGGTCTCCGTCTCCGTCTTCCTCCGATGCGCGGCGGGATTCGTGAGCGATGCGGCGGCCGTGGTGCAGCATCTCATGGAACACGACGCCTTCTCGCAGTGGATGGGCGCCGAGGTGCTCGAAGCGGCCGTGGGACGTTCGGTCATCCGCATGCCGGTGCGGGCCGACATGGTGAACGGATTCGGCACCTTGCACGGCGGGGTGTTGTTCGCGTTCGCCGACAGCGCATTCGCGTTTGCCACCAACGCCCGTGGGATGCTCAGCGTGGCGGTGGACTGCAGCATCAGCTTCCCGGTGGCCGTGCGTCCGGGTGATGTGCTCACGGCCGCGGCGGTCGAGCAGAGCACGACCAACCGCCTCGCGTTCTGCGAGGTGACGGTCACCAATCAGGACGATGTGGCGGTGGGGTATTTTCGCGGCACGGTGTATCGCACGACGCGCCCGCATGTGATATCGCCGGTGGTGTCGCAGGCAGTGTCACGGGAACCATCGGGTGAGTCCTCAGGTGAATCATCCAGGTGAGTCATCACCGGAACTTCGGATCAGGGTACACGATGCAGAGTGAAGGACTTCAGGGAGCGTGGATCGTCGATGGGGTGCGTACCCCCGTCGGAAATCTCGGTGGTGCGTTGAGTGCCGTGCGGGCCGACGATCTCGGCGCGCACGTGATCGGCGCACTCGTGACCCGCGTGCAGCAGGCCAATCCTGGTTTCGACACGAGCGCGATCGTCGATGTCATTCTCGGCTGCGCCAACCAGGCCGGCGAGGACAATCGCAACGTGGCGCGCATGTCGGCGCTGCTGGCCGGCCTGCCGGTGACGGTGCCGGGAGAGACGGTGAACCGCCTCTGTGCGTCGGGACTCAATGCGATCGCCTCCGCGGCGCGTGCCATCCGTGCCGGTGAGGGTGATGTGTACATCGCCGGGGGCGTGGAGAGCATGACCCGCGCGCCTTTTGTGCTGTCCAAGGGCAGCACGCCGTTCGCGCGCGACGTGCAGCTGTTCGACACCAGTCTGGGATGGCGCTTCGTGAATCCGCGCATGAAGGCCATGCACGGCACCGACAGCATGGGCGAGACGGCGGAGAACGTGGCCAGCCAGTACGGTGTCACACGTGCCGACCAGGACGCGTTTGCCGTGCGCTCGCAGCAGAAAGCCGCCGCGGCACGCAGCAGCGGACGATTCGCGCAGGAAATCGCGCCGGTGTCGATTCCGCAGAAGAAGGGCGATCCGGTCGTGGTGCGGGACGATGAATTTCTGCGTCCCGACACCACCATGGAGACATTGGCCCGCCTCAAGCCGGCCTTCCGCCACGATGGGCAGGGCAGTGTCACGGCCGGCAACTCCAGCGGGCTCAATGACGGTGGGGCAGCGTTGCTGCTGGCATCGGATCGGGGAGTGAAGACACACGGATTCACCCCCATCGCCCGCGTGGTCGCGTCGGCCGCGGCGGGTGTGGAACCGCGTATCATGGGCATGGGGCCGGTGCCGTCCACGCGCCTCGTGCTCGAACGGGCCGGCCTCACACTCGATCAGATGGATGTGATCGAGCTGAACGAGGCTTTCGCGGCGCAATCGCTCGCGTGTGTACGCGAACTCGGCATCGCCGATGACGATCCGCGGGTGAATCCGAACGGTGGTGCGATCGCCCTTGGCCATCCGCTCGGCATGAGCGGGGCGCGCATCGCGTTGTCGGCTGCACGGCAGTTGCAGATCAGCGGCGGACGGTATGCGCTGTGCACCATGTGCATCGGCGTGGGCCAAGGCTTCGCCATGGTGCTCGAGCGCGCGTGATGCGCTCTCCGATACTCTCCATGCACGGTTGTACGAGACATTCATGATCTACGCGTTCGACGGATTCATCCCGGTCATCGACGAATCGGCGTTCATTCATCCGCAGGCGACGGTCACGGGCAATGTGATCATCGGCAAGGATGTGTACGTCGGCCCGGGGGCCGCGATTCGGGGCGACTGGGGCGGCATCGTGATCGAGGACGGTTGCAATGTGCAGGAGAACTGCACGGTGCACATGTTCCCCGGCGTGGTCGTGACGCTCGAAGCCTCGGCGCACATCGGACACGGCGCCGTCGTGCACGGTGCACGCATCGGCGCGAACGCCCTCGTGGGCATGAACGCCGTGGTGATGGACAATGCGGTGGTGGGGAGCGGCTGCATCCTCGGCGCGCTCTGCTTCGTGCCCACCGGCATGGAGATTCCACCGCGCAAGGTGGTGGTCGGCAACCCGGCCCGGATCGTGAAGGATGTCAGCGACGAGATGCTGGCATGGAAAACCGAAGGCACGGCGCTGTATCAGCAGTTGCCGGCGGCCATGCGGGCATCGTGGCGCGAGGTGGAACCGTTGCGCAGCCTGCCCGCCGACCGGCCGAACCAGATGGCGATGCTCAAGAACTGGCAGGACACCCAGCGCTCACGCGAGGAATACGGTTGATGTTGACGGTGCAGAACTACGCCCTTGGCGAGTGGGTCACGGGCACGGGCCCGCGCACGGATCTGATCGATGCGGTGACCGGCGAGAAGATCGGCGATGCGTCGAGTCATGGACTCGATTTCAGGGCGATGCTGAACTATGCCCGGACGGCGGGCGGTCCCCGGCTGCGCGACCTCACGTTCCATGAACGGGCGGTGCGTCTCAAGCGCGTGGCCCAGGCGCTCATGGCGCGCAAGGAAGAGTTCTATCCCCTGTCGTACATGACCGGTGCCACACGCACCGATTCGTGGGTCGACATCGAGGGCGGTATCGGCACGTTCTTCGCCTATGCCAGCCGTGGGCGTCGTGAATTCACGAACGAGCGCTTCCATGTGGAAGGGCCCACCGAACCGCTGTCGAAGGGCGGGACCTTCGTGGGGCGGCACATTCTGGTGCCGCTCGAAGGCGCGGGGGTACACATCAATGCCTTCAACTTCCCCGTGTGGGGCATGCTCGAGAAGCTGGCGCCGGCGCTGGTGGCCGGTGTGCCCTGCATCGTGAAGCCGTCCACCACGGGCAGTCATCTCACCGAAGCGGTGTTCCGGGCGATCATCGAGACGGGCGAGTTTCCGGAAGGCGCCCTGCAGCTCATCTGCGGCGATGCGCGCGATCTGCTCGAACACGTGGAAGAGCAGGACGTGGTGGCTTTCACCGGTTCGGCGTCCACCGGCCAGAAGCTGCGTCAGAGCAAGTCGATCGTGGCCAACTCCGTGCGCTTCAACATGGAGGCCGATTCGCTCAACTGCTGCATTCTTGGCCCCGATGCCACGCCGGGCACCGAGGAGTTCGATCTGTTCGTGAAGGAGGTGGTGCGCGAGATGACCACCAAGGCCGGTCAGAAGTGTACGGCCATCCGTCGCACGATCGTGCCCAGCGGACTCGAGGAAGAGGTGATCAAGGCGGTGTCGAAGCGGTTGGCCAGCACCACCATCGGCAGTCCGACGGCGGAGGGTGTGCGCATGGGACCGCTCGCATCGGCCAGTCAGGTGCGTTCGGTGGGTGAGAGCGCGGCCCGCATCCGTGCCGCAGCCGAGCGTGTGTACGGCAATGACGACTTCGCGGTGGTGGGCGCCGATCGTAGCAAAGGCGCGTTCTATTCGCCCGAACTGCTGTACTGCGCCGATCCGCTCACCCGTCTCGAACCGCACGATATCGAAGCGTTCGGACCGGTGAACACCGTGATGCCGTACCGGACGCTCGATGAAGCCGTGCAACTCGCGCGTCTGGGGCGCGGCTCGCTCGTGGGTTCACTGGTGACGGCCGATCCGGCGGTGGCGCAGAAGGTGGTGCTGGGCGTGGCACCGTACCACGGTCGTCTGCTGGTGCTCGATCGCTCCAGTGCGAAGGAGAGCACCGGGCATGGCTCCCCGTTGCCGAATCTCGTGCATGGCGGCCCGGGGCGTGCCGGTGGTGGCGAGGAAATGGGCGGTGCGCGCGGGGTGACGCACTATCTGCAGCGGGTGGCGTTGCAGGGAAGTCCGAGCATGCTCACCGCCATCACGCGCGAATGGACGAAGGGCGCCGAGGAAGTGAAGGACACGGTGCATCCGTTCCGGAAGACGTTCGATCAGTTGCAGGTGGGCGATACGATCATCACGAAGTCGCGTCAGATCACGCTGGCCGATGTGGAAGCGTTCGCGGCATTGAGCGGCGATACGTTCTATGCGCACATGAACGACGAGCATGCGCGCAGCAACGGCGTGTTCGAAGGACGGGTGGCGCACGGGTACTTCGTGGTGTCGGCGGCGGCCGGTCTGTTCGTCGATCCCGACCTCGGTCCGGTGCTCGCCAACTACGGTCTCGAGAAACTGCGTTTCACGAAGCCCGTGTATCCCGGTGACACCATTCATGTGCGTCTGACCGTGAAGCAGAAGACGGCCAAGGACGTGCCCGAAGGCACCATCCCGCAGGGTGTGGTGGAGTGGGACGTGGAGGTGTTCAACCAGAACGACGAGGCGGTCGCGGTCTACTCGATCCTGACGCTGGTGGCGCGTGGTGACGTCAAGGCCCCTGCGCAGGTATCCTGAGGGACCTGCATGCCCTGTCATCCGTGTTGAACTGACTCCCTCTCTTGCCTCCTGACAATGGCCACGTCGTCCCCGCGCTCCATCGACCGTTCGATCGTCGAAGGACCCATTGGTCCCGCGGTGTGGAAGATGGCGTGGCCATCGGTGGTGCAGAACGTGATTGCCGGAGCCCAGGGGATGATCGATCACGCACTGGTCGGTCATCTCGTGGGGTTTGCGGGCAACGCCGCGATGGGGGTGGGCTACCAGGTGTTTCTGGTGGTGATGGTGTTCATCTCGTCGCTGTTCAGTGGGATGGCGGTGCTGGTGGCCCGATTTGCGGGAGCGGGCGATCATGCGGGCGTGAACCGTGCGGCGTCGCAGGCGTTCCTGTTGGCATTGGGACTGAGTGTCGGTGTGCTCGCACCGGTGGGATATGTCCTGGCGCCGACACTGCTGGGGCTCGTGCATGCATCGCCCACGGTGC
This sequence comes from Gemmatimonas aurantiaca, assembly GCF_037190085.1. NCBI lineage: Bacteria > Pseudomonadati > Gemmatimonadota > Gemmatimonadia > Gemmatimonadales > Gemmatimonadaceae > Gemmatimonas > Gemmatimonas aurantiaca. The sequence continues at coordinate 1,023,232 of NZ_JBBCJO010000005.1, read as the reverse complement.
AGGCCGAAGCGCTGCCGTTTCTTCGCATCATGTTCGTGTTCGGATTCGGCATGATGATGTTCTTCATGCTGGGTGGGGCGCTGCGGGCGGCGGGTGATTCACGCACACCCATGCGGCTCGGCATCGCCCTCACCATCGGCAATGTGGTGTTCAATGTGTTGCTCATCCGCGGCGCGGGACCGATTCCCGCCATGGGCACGGCGGGTGCAGCGGCGGGCGTGATGATCTCCAGCGGACTGGTGGCGATCTACGCGATCATGAAGTTGTTCAGCGGCGCATGGGTGATCGATTTCCGCGGCATGTCGTGGAAGCCCGACTGGGAGATCATCCGGGCGTTGTTCCGCTTCGGCTTGCCCACGGGCCTGCAGGGCATCGCGATGAACGTGGCGGGGGTGATGCTGCTGCGCTTCATCGGTTCCACGGCCAACAGTGCGGAAGCGCAGGCGGCGTATGTGGTGGGATACACCCAGTTGTTCTCGCTGGTGACCTGGACGTCGGTGGGGCTCATGGGCGCCGCGGCGGCCGTGGCCGGCCAGAACCTCGGGGCAGGCCACCCCGAACGCAGCCGCCTGGCCGTGCGTCATGCGGCGAAGATCGGACTCTCCATCGCCGCGGCGGTCGGGGTGACGTTCTTGCTCATTCCGCAGTTCCTGCTGAGCATCTTCGGCATGACCGAACCCGACGTCGTGCGCATCGGCCGCGAGTTGCTCGCATACCTGAGTGTGTCGGGTCTGTTCATCACCGTGGCGCTCACATTCACCGGCGGATTGCAGGGCACCGGTGACACCAGGAGTCCGCTGTATATCACGCTCGTTTCGCAGTTCGCGCTGCCCATCGGTTTTCTCACCATCATGGAATCGATGGGGCAGCTCCAACCCCATCACATCTGGTTGGCGATCGTGATGGGGCATGCGCTGCGATGTGTGTTGAGCGCCTGGCGATTCGAGCAGGGGCGGTGGCGGGCGATCCAGTTGGGGCTGGGCCGGTAGCCGCCCGCTGTCAGCCCCGTCGTGCGGCTTCGATGGCCGCGATATCGATCTTCTTCATCGTCATCATGGCTTCGAACACCCGCTTGGCCACCGCACGATCGGGATCGACGACCGCCCGGGTGAGGGCAATCGGCGTGATCTGCCAGGACACGCCCCATCTGTCCCTGCACCAACCGCACATGCTCTCCTCACCACCGCTACCAACGATCGCGTTCCAGTAGCGATCGGTTTCTTCCTGATCGACGGTCGCGACCTGAAACGAGAAGGCCTCGGTGTGCTTGAACGCCGGACCTCCATTGAGTCCGATGCATGGGATACCCATGACCGTGAACTCGACCGTCAGCACGTCTCCCTGCTTTCCCGACGGAAAGTCACCGGGCGCCCGATGCACCGCGCCCACGGATGAATCCGGAAAGGTCTGAGCGTAAAACCGTGCCGCTTCTTCGGCACCGTTGTCGTACCACACGCAGACCGTATTCTTGGCAGGGTTGCTCATGGGTGTCTCCGCGAAAATGTTGTGCCGGTTGTGGCGTCCATCGGCCCATCCACACGTCACCTGATGCTTGACCGATCGAAGTGTGGGTTCTCGATGATCCCGAATCGGTTGCCGAACGGGTCGAGCACCGCCGCCACTTTGATCCCACCGCCCACCTCGGTGACCGGCTCCAGCGACGTGGCTCCCAGCTCGATCAGGCGCGCGAACGATGCATCGGCGTCGGAGACACCCCACAACGGTTGGGGACCCACCGTGCCAGCCTGTCCATCGGGGATGAGCCCCAGTTCGAACCCGCCCACGTTGAAACCCACGTAGAACGGTTCGTCGAAATACGCTTGCAGGCCGAGCACCTGGGCATACCACTCTTTGCCTGCCGGCAGATCGTGCACGGGATAGATGACCGTCCGAAGTCCGAGAATCATGGTACCCTCATCGTGAAAATACGGTCACCTTGTGATCGGAATCAGGCTCGGCGTGACGTCGAGTATCGCGAATGCGATCAGGTAGACCAGTGTGCCCAGCCAGAAGATTCCCAGAATCCGTCCGGTAGTACGGACAATGGATTGAGGTGCGAGGTTCCGGATATCGCGACGGATGAGTAGAACCACGGCGCCGAGCGCGACCACCCACATGGGAAAGATCCACCAAAAGACCGGCAACGACGATTGCTGTTCGGGTGAGAGTCCGAGCACCGTCTGCATCTGACGAACCCGCATCGTCATGAGTCCGGCGACGATCGCCGCGCCACCCAGCCACGCGCCGGCCTGCGCCGTGGCGCTTCCGCGTGTGGCGACCCGCCGGAAGCTCCAGCCGAAAAGCACGGCCACGGCCGAGAATAGCAGCACGGACGCCAGGCCGTTCATGGTAGTGGCGGTGGGATTCATGACATCCGGAAATCTGCGGGGCCGCCTCGTCTCTGCCAATCTTCAGGATGGTCCACTCGTCGCCGGCCCGCGACCGTGGGTGCTGCCGATGTCATGGGATGCGGCAGGATGTCGCAAGATGTCGCGCAAGGTCGCGCAAACCCTCACCGACGACGACTATTGGGGCTCCCCCACCCTGATCCCGTGTCCTCATCCGTCTCTGTTCGTCGCAGCCTCCGACCGAATCCTGTGCCGCGCGCGCACCGGTCGTGGTTGCTGCTGACACTCGCTCTTGCCACCACGGCCTGTCACGCATCCGGTGGACGGACGCACACGAATGGTGCGGCTCCGGGACCGGCAACGACGCTCCGGCCCGAGCCGATCACGATCATGTCGTTCAACCTCCGTTACGACAATCCCGCGGACGGACCCAATGCCTGGCCATACCGCCGCGATCGTGTGGCCGGTGCCATGCGTTTCCACGGCCCGCACGTGATCGGTGTACAGGAAGCATTGGCGCCCATGCTGCGCGAACTCGACGTGCTGTTGCCCGGATATCGCCGGGTGGGTGTCGGACGTACGGATGGCGCGGAGCGCGGTGAGTTCAGTGCCATCCTGTACGACACACTGCGTCTGACCGCGCTCGAGAGCGGAACGTTCTGGCTATCGCCCACACCGGAAGTGGTGGGCAGCCGTGGCTGGGACGCGGCGCTCGAACGTATCGCGACCTGGGCGCGTTTCCGCGATCGACAGACGGGATGCATCTGGCTGCATGTGAACACCCACTTCGATCACGTGGGGGACAGCGCGCGCGTGGAGAGCGCACGGCTCATCCGGCGTCGACTCGGCGCACTGGCCGATGGCCGTCCTCTGACCATGACCGGAGATTTCAATGCCGATCCGTCCCATCCGGCCTATCTCGCGCTGACACGCGGCGAGTTGCCCGATGGATCGCGTCCCTTGCACGACGCGATGCACGTGAGTGCCACCACGCACTATGGCCCCTTCTCCACCTGGAATGCGTTCCGGGAGATCGAGGAGGGACGTCGCATCGATTTCGTGTTCGTGAGTGATGGCGTACGGGTGCTGCGTCATGGGGTGCTGACCGATCGGTGGGATGGACGGTTTCTCTCCGATCATCTTCCGGTGCTGGCGTCCGTGCTTCCCTGTGCCCGCTGATTCACCCGGCTCTCTGTATCAAGGGTGTCGTACCGCCGTGAACCCCCACCCATGGCTGCCATGAAAGCCGTTTTCGCGTCCATCGCATTCCTGCTCACGATCGCGCCCGACGCGGGCGCGCAGGACAACTCGGCGATCGAAAGCCGTTATGTGAAGACGGAGCATCGCATCTCCATGCGGGATGGGACACACCTCTTCACGTCCGTCTACGCGCCTCGCGACACCGGGCAGCAGTACGCGATCATGCTTTCGCGCACACCGTACGGCGTGGGGCCGTATGGCGCCACGGGGTACAATCCCGCGCTACGCATGATCTCGCCCCGGTTTCTCGATCGGGGATTCATCTTCGTGTATCAGGACGTGCGCGGACGATCGATGTCCGAGGGCGAGTTCGTGCACATGACTCCATGGCGAGGCATGGCGGGTGCGCGGCAGACCGATGAGAGCACTGATGCCTACGACACGATCGAGTGGCTGATCAGGAACATCCCACACAACAACGGACGTGTCGGCATCTGGGGCACCTCCTATCCGGGATACTTCGCCGGTGCGTCACTCGTCGATGCCCATCCGGCGCTCAGGGCGGCCTCACCACAGGCGCCGCAGGCAGACTGGTTCATGGGCGACGACGTGCATCACCATGGCGCCTTCTTCCTGACCAGCGCGTTCAACTTCTTCACCACCGCCGGGCGGGCCCGTCCGGCTCCTGGCACCACGCCACCGCCGCGTTTCACGTTTCCCACGGATGACGGGTACCGATTCTTTCTCGAGATGGGCCCACTTTCGAACGCCGACCGTCTTTACATGAAGGGAACAGCGCCCTTCTGGAATGACATGATGGCACATGGAACACTGGATGACTTCTGGGAGGCCCGCCGGCTTGCGCCGAAGCTCCGCAATGTGCAGCCGGCGGTACTGGCCGTGGGTGGATGGTACGATGCCAACAATCTCCATGGGGCGTTGCAGGTCCATGCTGCCATCGCGCGCCAGAGTCCGGCAACGCGGAACAGGATCGTACTGGGCCCGTGGTCGCATGGTCAGTGGCGTCGGGGCGCAGGCGACGCGGTGGGCGATCTCACATTCGGCATGAACACGGGCAGCTTCTTCCGGGACACGATCGAGTATTCGTTCTTCGAGTCCTATCTCTACGGCAACGGCAGTATCGCGCTGGCCAACGCGACCGCCTTCGAGACGGGGGTGAATCGCTGGAGGACGTTCGACGCCTGGCCGCCAAAAGGCGCGACGACACGATCGCTCTATCTGCGCGCGGGCGGCACGCTGTCCTTTTCGGCGCCACCAGCCTCCGTGTCGCCGGCGTATCGTGAATACCGCAGCGATCCTGCCGATCCGGTGCCATTCATGGCGCAGCGTTCGACGGACATGAATCCGGACTACATGGCGCGCGATCAGCGGTTCAGCTCGACACGTCCCGATGTGCTCGTGTATGTGAGCGATCCCTTGACCGAAGACATCACCGTGGCGGGATCGATGCGTTCATCGCTGTTCGTTTCGACGAGCGGAACGGACAGTGATTGGGTCGTGAAGCTGATCGACGTGCACCCCGGTGCGGGGCCGGGTGAGCCCAGGGGCTTTCAGGAGATGGTGCGGGGCGATGTGATGCGCGGCAAGTTCCGGAACAGCTACTCACGTCCGGAGCCCTTCACGCCGGACAAGGTCGAGTTGGTCGCGTTCAACTCCGACGATGTGCTGCACACGTTCCGGAAGGGGCATCGGATCATGGTGCATGTCCAGAGCAGTTGGTTCCCACTCGTCGATCGCAATCCCCAGACGTTCGTGGACATCTACAACGCGGCCCCGTCGGATTTCCGTGCGGCCACACAGCGGGTGTATCACACCAGGGCGCAGGCTTCGCGTATCGAACTGCCGGTGATCCGGTGAATCGTGTGGCGGGAGCCACACCAGTTCACCGCAGCCGCATCACCAGTTGCCGGTAACTCCGCACGGCAGCCACCGACGGATCGCCCACGAGATCGACGATGGGTTCGGCGAGTTGGGTGGTGTGGTACCCGGGCACCGAACGGGGATGCGAACCGGCGCCGCCGAACCAGCTGCGGATGATCATCGCATTGGTCTGCCTGGGCAGCGCGGCCAGTGAACGGACGAACGTGGGAAATCGCCCATCCCGGATGAGGTAGTCTTCCACGTTCGAGGTGTAGAATGCGCTCACCGAATCACCGCGCTCGCGCAATACGGTGGCGAGCACAGGGAGCCCTTTGGCGCCGGCGAGGTCGCTGACCACCGGAATCACGAGATTGCGCCGTTCGAGCGATTGCACCACGCGGAAGGCCTCTTCAGTGGCGAGGTACCCCGACTGTGTGCCTTCGCGATCCCGCTCGGTGAGCAGTTGCGCGAGCGTGGGATAGTAGGGCTGCGGGGCACGGCCATGGCTGGTGAAGCGCAGGGCCACACCTTCGGCGATGAACGCGCGGTGGAACCGTTCGATCGTGGCAAGATCGGCAGCCGAAAGAGGGATACCGAACGTGCGCACGCGGCGCCGCACGGCGTCCACTGCCGACTGTGCGCTGACGGGCGTGGACGGTGTGCGCACAGCCCAGGCTACCAGCGAATCGACCGGTCGTGCATCCCACGATGATACGTCTGCCGGCACGGGACGGCCGAGCCAGTGTGCCAGATACTCGACACGATTGCGCGCCTCCGCAAAAAGGGCCTTGAATAGCAGATGTTGCAGCAGATTGTCGCGTCGGATGTCCATCACGAACGCGATACGCGGCGCGATGCGGGCGATGTAATTGAAGTTCTGATCGGGACCGACGCCGACATACGCACCACCCCGTACATGCATCCGGTCGAGATCGGAAAGCACATGCAGCAGGCTGGGTTCGTTGGAGATGAGATTGTCGGTGTCGAAGTAACCACCGGTATCACTGAGCCGGGCCGAGAGCGCCGCGAATTCGGCGGTCGTGAGACTGTCCTGCCGAGCCGGCTTCTCTGCCGCCACCGCCGAGGTGTCGTCCCGACGGGCCGGTGTTTCGGCCGGACGGGTACAGGCCAGCGTCACGGTCAGAAGCAGCGGCCACAGGGCGGCGATGGGCATGGGCGACACCTCTCGGACGGAATTCAGGCAGCGGGGATCGATCTCAAGCTATAGCTTGGGCCATCTCCCCACCTCCTCGCTCATGTCCATACTCCCTCCGTTATCCCGCCGGCTGGTGGCACTGGCGATCCCGGCGCTGATCGCATCCATCGTCCACGCGCAATCGACCACGACGGTCCCGAGCATCGGTCCATGGCTCTCGCCGGCGTCGCCGCTCACGCTGGTGTCGGCCCGCAAAGCCGATCGTATCGCCTGGATGGTCTACGATCAGGGACTGCGCAATGTCTACACGGCAGCCGCGCCGGATTTCAAACCGGTGCGTGCCACCAACTTTCTCACCGACGACGGCACCGATCTCACCGACGTACGCATCTCCGACGATGGATCGATGATCGTCTTCGTGCGAGGGTCGGCGCCCAATCGGTATGGCTGGGTGGCCAACCCGTCACACGATCCCCGCGGTGCGGAGCGTGCCATCTGGGCCGTGAGGGCCAATGGGGGCACCCCATGGCGCGTGGCGGAAGGCGCGGCGCCTGAATTGTCTCCCGACGGTCGCTGGGTGCTCTTCACGCGTGATGGGCAGATCTATCGGGCACGTGTGGCGCGTACGCCGGGTGTGCCGCTCACGCCGATGGACACCGGAGCCACGCCGCTGATCAGAGCCTGGGGGCGCAACGGCACGCCGCGCTGGTCGCCCGACGGCTCGAAGATCGCCTTCGTGAGCGATCGCGAGAATCATGCGCTCGTAGCAGTCTACGATGTCGCGAAACGTTCGGTGACCTATGTCTCCCCCAGTGTCGATTGTGACGGAGGGCCGGCGTGGTCACCGGATGGCAAGTCGCTGGCCTTCTCCCGTCGACCGGGTGTGCCCTTCGGCAATCAGACGCAACGCGGGCTGGGTGGTATCGGCAACCCCGCCGGCGCCGCGGCCAACGCGCTCGCTCCGATGCCGGCGGGCAATCCTTCGGGCGGCTGTGGTGGCGGTGGATTCGGTGGACAGGCTGCACAGGCGCAGCGTCCGGACAGTGCGCGGCAGAACATGCGTCGGTCGCCCGGTTTCTATTCCTCGGCTTTCGAAGGTGGGCACACGCTCAAGCTCATGATCGCCGATCCCACCGCAGGTAAGGCACGAGAGGTGTGGCACAACGCACCGGGCGACAGCGTATTCACGTCGCTGAACAACATGGTCTGGGCAGACGATCGCATCGCCTTCCCGGTGAACGTGCCGAAGGACGAGTGGGAGCGCTGGTATGCGATTCCGGCGCAGGGTGGCCAGCCGGTTCGCCTCACCACGACCGATGGTCTCATCGAGGATGCGACATCAGTGGCTTTCACCCGCGATGGCGGCAAGTCGCTGATCTACACCACGAATGCCGAAGACATCGAACGACGGCACATCTGGTCGGTGCCGGTGGCCGGTGGCACTCCACGTCGGTTGTCGGTGGGTGATGGCGTGGAGACATATCCGCAGCCGCTCGCATCGGGCAAGCAGATCGCCGTGCTGTACTTCGGCGCAAAAATCCCGGCGTCGGTGGCGCTCGTGCCCGCGGGCGGCGGTGAACCGCGCATCATCTTCCCCACGCTGGCGAAGTCGTTCCCCACGGCGGCACACGTGATACCGGAAGTGGTGAAGACAAAAGCGGCCGATGGACTCGAGATCAGCAATACGCTGTTCCTGCCCAGGGATCTCAAGGCTGGCGAGAAACGACCCGCCATCGTGTTCGTGCACGGCGGTCCGCGGCGTCAGATGCTGCCGGCCTACCACTACATGCAGTTCTATCACTGGTCGTACGCGGTGAACCAGTGGCTTGCCGATCAGGGCTATGTCGTGTTGAGCATCAACTACCGGAGCGGTGTGGGTTACGGCAAGAGCTTCCGCGATGCGCCCAACACGCAGGGACGCGGCAACTCCGAATATCAGGACGTCGTGGCGGGCGCGAAGTACCTGCAGGCACGCGCCGATGTCGATCCGTCCCGTATCGGCATCTGGGGCCTTTCGTATGGCGGACTGCTCACGTCGCAGGCACTCGCCCGCAACAGCGACATCTTCGTTGCCGGCGTGGATCTCGCGGGTGTGCACCTCTACGGCAATGTCATCGATTCCACGAACCTGGCATTCCGTTCATCGGCCGTTGGGGCGATCGATGGATGGAAGTCGCCGGTGTTCCTGGTGCACGGCGACGATGATCGCAACGTGGACTTCGCGCAGACGGTGGGGCTGGTGCAACTGCTGCGCGCGCGGAACATCTACCACGAACTGATCGTCGTGCCCGACGACCTCCACGAATCGATGATCCACGCAAACTGGATCGATACGTTCGACCGGATGGGGGTGTTCTTGAAGCGATTCGTCTGGGACAAACAGCGGTAGCAGGTTGTGGGGACGTGGGTTTGGGGGTGAACAGCCGGGTTGCAGGATATGGGTCGCGTGTTGCTCGCGACCCGTGACCCGCCACTCGGCTGTTTCACTCCAAACACCAAGCCCACGACCCGCAACCCCGCCTTACTTCACCGCTCCTGCCTCTCCCGCGCGCCTCGGATCGGCGCCTGCGGTCACGCTCTTGCCATCGATGCGGATGGCGGCGCCGTACCCTTCACGCAGTTCTCCGCGTGCCGATACGAATGACAGATCGTAGCCGAGTGACCGGAGACGGTTCACGACCTGCGGCGCAAAGCCGTCTTCGAGCTGAATGGTGTAGCGATTGCCACCGCCTGCGCCCGGCGGGCCGCCACCACCGCCCGGCAGGAAGCGCGGCAATTCGAGCGCCGCTTGAGGGCCGAGGTTGTAGTCGAGTGCGCCGAGCAGCGTCTGGTACACGGCCGACGTGATCCAGGCATTACCGGCGGCACTCACGGCAAACACCGGGCGGTTGCCTTTGAAGGCGATGGTGGGTGCCAGCGTGCTGCCATGGCGCGCGAACGGCAGGCGCGAGCCGTACTGCGTGGGATCGGTGCCGTAACTCGTCAGTTTGTCATTGCTGAGAAAACCGAGACCGGGTGTGACATAAAAATTCCCGCCCCAGGTGCCGAGTGTCTGCGTGACCGCGACGACATTGCCGTCGGCATCGGCCACGGTGAAAGCCGTCGTGCCCGCGGCATGACAGACGTCCATTTCCGTGGCGTGATCCTCGCCGCACGGCGACGATGCCGACGCGAACGATGCCGATTCCGATGAAGGCGGTGCCGCCGCTGCCGGCACCGTGGTGTTTGCCGACCGCGCCTTGAGACAGGCCAGGGTATCTCCACGGGTGCTCTGTGGTGTGAGCGCGCGTTCGGTGTCGAAACACTGCCAGCGCACCCGTGCACTGTCCTTGGCGACGATGGATGCCACGTCGATGGGCCAGAGGGCGGGATCGGCGATCTTGCCCCGTGACGAAGGCGTGAGGAACCAGGCCGACAACGCGGCGTGCAGTGTGCCCGCGTCGTCGCTGTAGCGTTTGGGCGCCGGATACTGTTCGAGCAGATTGAGACGGGCCACCAGATCCGCGCCCCCGCTCACCGGTGGAGAACCCGAGCAGAGACGATACTGCCGGTAGGTGCCGCAGACCGGTTCACGTTCATTGGCAAAATACCGCGCCAGATCGCTCGTCTTCATGGCGTTGCCTTTGGCGTGCAGATCTTTCACCCAGCGTTCCGCCACGTCGCCTTTGTAGAAGCCATCGGCGCCACCGGCGGCGATCTGTTCGAGCACCCAGGCCAGATCGGGGTTGCGGAGCGTATCGCCGGCCACGAGCGGCTTCCCGTCACGGAAGAAGAGCGCGCGACTGCCCTCGTACTTGGCGAAGTGCTCGCGTTCGGTGGCGAGCGTGGTGGCGAGACCATCACTCACGATGTACCCGTCGCGTGCCGCGCGAATGGCCGGCGCGAGCAACTGTGCCCAGGTGAGTTTCCGGCTGCCGTAGCGCTGCCAGGCGAGATGCATGCCGGCCACCGTACCCGGCACGTTCACGAGCACAGGTCCGTCGCTGGGATAGCGTCCATTCACCAGCAGGGATTTGTTGTCGAGCCCCGCATCCTCCGGTACACGGCTCATGAATTCGATGAGCGTGGGCTGTTGTCCCGTGAGGGCGATGACCATCTCGCCATACCCGCCGATGCCACTGGCGTCGGGTTCCACCACGCCCAGTGCAAAACTCACGGCGACGGCGGCATCGATGACGTTTCCGCCCTGGCGGAACATCTCGAGACCGGCGGCCGTGGCCGTCGGATGCGCGCTCGACACCGCGGCCTTGCCGGTCGCTTCCCGACGCAAGGCGGGTCGTTGACGCAGCGCATCATGGATGACGGTCTGCAAGGCGCTGTCGGTGGCCGCGGCAATGGCTGCCGGTCGCAGCCGGTCGCGCACTGCACGCCAGCTCCGGCGTGCCGCTGCGGTGGCCCCGGTCAGCGTATCGCTGAAGTAGAGGCGGTCGCTGCGTTCCCACACCCGGTCGAACGCAGCGGTATTCAGCGCGGCCCGATCTGCCACGACATCGACCGCCACGGTTGCACGGTCGGCGTCAACGGCGCGCGGAGCGGGCACCTGAAAAATTCCGGGCAGCGGACCGGTGGCCACCAGGCTCTGACGTTCATGCGCCGTGCGATCGACTCCACGATCGGGATCGCCGTTGTAACTCACCGAGACATCGCGCTGCTCGGCGATCGTGATGGTCGAGCCATCCACCGACCAGTCGATATCTCCGTGGTTGCGCGACACCAGATTCTGATAGGTGGTGCCCGTGGCAGGCACCACCACCACACCGGTGCGCAACGAAACCGCCAGCTGATTGTCGCGGCCCCAGGCGATGTCTTCGATCGACGCATCGGTCGTGAGGGTCGATTCCGCGCCGCCATCGATCTGCACCACCACCACCTTGCGGCTCGTCTCCGTGAGCGCGATCAACGCCACGCGCTTGCCATCGGCGGAAAAGCGGGGACGTCGTTCGATGCGCTCCTGCGACGTGAGACGACGTTCGCGGCCATCCGCTTCGCGTACCCATATCCGCGCATCACCACCCAGGCCGCGCTGGAACACCACCTGTCCCGTGGTGGAAACACTGGGAGAGACATCCTGCGCGCGCATCGTCGTGAGGCGCACGGGCGCACCGCTGGGCCGATCCCGGTCGTCGAGCGGCACCTTCCAGATGTCGTAGTTCCCGGCGGAATCACTGGCGTAGTAGAGCGCCGCCGGTGAGCCGGAAGCGCCGGGGGCAAATGATGGATCACGATGATACGCGCTCCCCGATGTCACGGGCATCGTGCTGCCGTCGGCAAAGCGGAGATGGATATGCCCTTCGCGCTCGAACGCGAGAGTCCGCAGGCGTGACAGGGCAGGGCGGCGAAGCGGCACCGGGTCTGTCGTCGACGACGTCTGCGCTGGTGCCGTCTGCGCGGGAGCGGCTGACGGCATGAAAGGCCCTCCCAGCAGGACCGCAAGCACCGTCACCGGCGCGGTCATCGTACGGACGCGGCTCGCGAGACGACGAAAGGGGTGTGAATGCCTCGGCAAACGCATCAGCGGCCTCCGGTGCGCGGGCGGCTCCCCGTCGCCCGCTGAATCACGATCGATTCGATCACATCACCTTCCTGTACCCGGTCGATGACATCGAGTCCGGAAATGGTTTCGGCGAACACGGTATAGTCCATGTCGAGACGCACGTTGTCGACGAGATTGATGAAGAGTTGTCCATCGCCGGTGTCGGGACCGCGCGTGGAGATGCCGAAGGTGCCGCGGCGATGTCTGCCGCCCACTTCGTCACGCATGAAGAAGTTCGTGACGGGATCGTATTCGTCCGCGCCCGGGCTGCCGCCCTGCAGCACAAAATTGGGCACTACGCGGTGCAGGGTCTTGCCGTTGTAGGCACCCCGTTCGGCGAGTGTGACGAAGGTGTGCACGGTGGCTGGCGCGTCGTCGGGCAGGAGACGGATGCGAATGATGCCTTTGCCGCGCATGCGGATCGTGGCCGTCGCGCCCGAGAGTGATGCCAACGCCGACGCGCCGGGAAAGGCCGGCGGATCGTAGTACAGCGTCAATGCCCGTCGCTCCAGCAATCCCTGCTTGAGAATATCGGCGGCCTCATTGGCCACACCCGGATCCCGATCCTGGAGGCGGGCCGCCACCCAGCCGAAGTATTGGGGATAGGGATAGAAGCCGATGGTCTTGAGCAGGGCGATGCGCGGATCGCGCCAGGCAACCGACTGCGTGCGACTGATCCGATCGAAGGTGCCGATCAGTCTGTCGATGACGGCTTCGGGCGTGAGGTTCGCTGCCTTGAGCTGCTTCTCGCGCAACACCGTGGCGGCCTTGAGCAGCAGTCCCGCGTGGTCACGCGAAAGCGCGCGCAATGCCTGGTCGGCCGTCACGGTCGCCGCGGCCGCGACATTGGGTTCGGCGTCACGCGAGAGCGTTTCCAGCAGCGCCGAATCACCCGTGAGCTTCGCGCCCTCCGCGGCCCAGGCGCGCGCCTGCCAGACCCGCGAGCGGGCAAGCGCACGAACGGGTTCGGTGGCATCGGTGGGAGCCGTACGGGCCAGGGCGATGGTGGCGTGCGCCTGTCGGTGCCAGGACGTCTGCGCTCGTACATGCGGCATCAGGAGCGCCTTGTCGCATTTCTTCTCGCCGAGTATGTCGAAGGCGAGCAGCGCGACATGTTCGTTGCGATCGGCGATCGACGCGGCGGCCTGTTCGCAGGTTCCCGCCACACGCAGGGCCTGCCAGCGTACGGCCGGCACCGTGTCGTCGATCCAGACCCGACCGAGCACCACGCCCAGACGTCGCACATCGGCACTGGTGTCCCGCAGAGCGGCGCGCACCGTGCTCGAATCGCGGTGTCCCGCCGTGTTCAGCGCCATGAGCAGCGTGGCGCGGAATTCGGCGTCGGGATCGGCCTGCCATGCACTGACGATGCCGGTCAGGGCATTGTTGCTCATACGGCGTGTCCGGCCGTTGCGTCTGGCCAGTGCTTCCACCCCCCGTGCCGCGCCGCGGCGCACGATCACCGAAGGGTCGCGCAATCCGGCCACCACGATCCGCTCCGTCTCGTCGCCCGGTGTGCCGATCCGACCGTACGATTCGTAACTGAGTGCCCGCAGCTCCGCATCGGCGATATCGGCCAAGGGCCCGTTCTTGCGGAGCAGAGTGGCCGGGCCCACCAGACCGATGGCACGTGCCGCTTCGCGCCGCACCGACAGCGCCGGCGAGCTGATGGCACTGTCCAGCAGGAACGAGAACTGCACGTCCCGGAGACGCCCCACGGCACGCGCGGCGTAGCGATGCAGTACGGTGTCTCTGGTGAGAAAGACCGCCTTCAGTGCCGGACCGCCCAGCTCCCGGCGATACTCGGCCAGCAGCACGTCATGGACCGTGATGGCAGAGGAGGTGGGAGTCGGTTGTGCGGTGGTGGTGCCGACGGCGCCACCGGATGGGCCACCGGCAACCTGGAACAACGCGAGAACAAAAGGCCACATGGCGAAACGCAGGCGAGAGTGAGAATGACTGTCCGAATATGCGGACCTGCGCCGCATGTCGTAACTTGCAGGGATCCCGCCTTCCGCAACATCACTCCCGGAGAACCCATGCGGTCCGTCCGCTCCCGGTGGCCTTTTGTGAGCACCGGTGCAATGCTTGTGTCGTTCGTGGTGTCCTCACTGGTTCCAACCGCCGCGCTCGAAGCGCAGGGTGTGAACCGCTACGGCAATCCCTCGCGTGTGACGCCGGCCCCCACCAAGGCGGCCATCGACGTGCGCGACCTGCAGATCCGCCTCTACCAGTTCGCCGACGACTCCATGCAGGGGCGTCAGGTGGGGCGGGTGGGCAACAAGAAGGGCACCGACTACATCGCCGCCGAGGTGAAGCGGCTTGGACTCGCGCCGGCCGGCGACAATGGCACGTACTTCCAGAATCTGCCGTTCCATGTGCGCAAGTTCACCGATCATTCACGTCTGACGGTGGACGGAAACCCGCTGCAATGGAACACCGATTTTGTGGCGGTCCCCGGGCAGCGTGCGCCCCGTTTCATCGTCGATGCCGAGGTGGTGTACGGCGGCATTCAGGGCGACACGAGTACGCAGATCCCGTCGTCGGCGGCAGCGGGCAAGTTCGTGGTGCTGCTGCCGGCGCCCGGCGGGGCTCGTGCGCCGCAGGGGCAGGCCTTTGCCATGCGTCCGGGGTTCGCTCCGGCGGCCGGTCGTTTCGCCGATGCCGTGGCGGTGGCCACGGTCGATCTCGATGCGCTCGCCATGCCGCAGCGTATGGCGATCAATGAACCCACCATGGCCTCGCAGATCGCACCGCCGCGTGCACCGCGTCCCGGTGCTCCGGGTGCGCCCGATGGCGCCGGTCCGGTGGATTCCCTTGCGCTGCTCAAGCAGCAACTCGCGATGCTGCAGCCCGCGGCGACGATTCGTCTCACCCGCGACGCGGCCTCGCGGCTCTTTCATGGTGCGAGTGTCGACGGGCTCTCGCCGGGTGCGAAGGGTGGCACGGTTTCGGCGTCGCTGGATTTCGTGGAGCTTCCCACGGAATGGGCGCGCAACGTCATCGCCATCATTCCGGGCAGCGATCCCAGGCTCAAGCACCAGTATGTGGCGATCGGCGCGCACAACGATCACGTGGGCTTCGCCACTCCGGTGGACAAGGATTCCCTGAAGGCGTTCAACGACGCACGCATCAAGTTGCAGATGGCGAACGACATGGCCGGGCTCGGACCGGCACAGCTGGCGTCCATCAAAGTGAACATGGACAGCATCCGTCGCATTCATCCCAAGGCGCGTATCGACTCCATCAACAACGGGGCCGACGACGATGGATCGGGGTCGATGGCGGTGCTGGAGATTGCCGAAGCCATTCAGGCGATGCCGGTCAAGCCGAAGCGTTCGACCATCTTCATCTGGCACGCCGGCGAAGAAGCCGGTCTGCTCGGCTCGGCATATTTCGTGCGCAACCCCACGGTCCCCATCGACAGTATCGTGGCGCAGCTCAACATCGACATGATCGGACGTGGCCGGGCGGAGGACCTGCCGGGCGGAAGTCCCGACTATCTGGGCGTGGTGGGGTCGTGGTTCGACTCGAAGGATCTTGGCGAGCAGGTGCAGGCGGTGAACAAAAAGCAGACGAAACCGCTGGCGTTCGACTACCGATTCGACGATCCCATTGCGTGGGCGGGGTACAACAACATCTACGCCCGCAGCGATCACTACAACTACGCCATGCAGGGTATCCCGATCGCCTTCTTCTTCACGGGACTGCACGGGGACTACCATCAGCGGAGCGACGAAGCCGAGTTCATCGATTATCCGCACTATGCGCGTATCACGAACTACATCAGAGATCTGACGGTGGACGTGGCCAATGGTCCGCGCCCACGGCTGAATGGCACGAAGCCGGCGAAGCCGAAGAACATCGTGCCGTAGTACGGGTTCACAGCCTATTGGGTGACTCACTGACGGTTCAGGGGCCGCCTGCGGCGGCGATACCGGCAGGATCAACAACAGGATACCGGCAGGATTGCTCCCAGTGTGCAGCGAGGACATCGAGCGCCGGTGGAGTCATCCTGCTGGTATCCTGTTGTTGATCCTGCCGGTATCGCGCCCGCAGGGCGCCTTTCAAACGTGCGGCCGCCTTCCATGCAGGAAAGCCGCCATCACCGCGCTCGCAATCGCAGCGTGACCAGATGCGAATTCAGTCCCGGGTTCGCATCGCCGAAACTCGCGTTCGACAGATGATGCAGCGCATACCCCACGGCCAATGCGTGTGACCCGCCGAAGGGCATCTGCAGCGCCACGCCCGGCGCGACGGTGAAATTGGCCTGCGTGGCACGTCCGTACGGCACGACCTTGTTGAACCATGCACCGCCCGCGGTCGTGTTCACCAGCAGTTGCAGTGCGCCCGTCATCGGCACTTCGGCCTCGGCCCCGAATGGAGCGAGGCCGAAGCCATACACATTCCGAACCTGATAGCGAGCCATGCGCGCCGGATCAAGCGCTTCCTCGCGATCGGTCTCCGTCGTGGGAACCCGATTGGGTGGTGCGCCTGACTTCATCAGCATCACCGGCAACGCCTCGGCTAACCACGACAGTGTCAGCGGACGATCGTGCCAGTGGGTACGGAACACCGCCCGCGTGACCTGCACGGACACCGTCCGCAAATCCCCCTCGACCACCTCATTGTGCGACGCCGTTCGCAACGCGACCGCGTCGGAGAAAGCCAAGTCGACTCTTGCCGGCGCTGAACGCAGCCACTGCGCTGCCCCGGTAGATGGGAGCAGTGCCGTGGCGAGAACGAGCAGGAGGGTGCGCATCGGGGAATCGTGGCGCATCACATGGCGGTGTTTTTCTTCTGACCCGCATTCTTCACGTACTTGTCCAGCCAGGCCACCCACCGTGCCCACTGATCGAGCACGGTTTCCCTGGCGATCGGACCGTGATCCTCGTACGGGTACATGTACAGCGAGGTGGTCTTGCCGAGTCCCATGAGTGCGTGATAGAGACGCGTGGAGTTGATCGGATCGGTCCCTACGTTCTGGTCTTCGGTGCTGTGATACATGAGCAGCGCACCGTTGAGCCGGTCGGCGTAGAGCATGGGCGACATCTCGAGATACGTCTGCCGGCCCTGCCAGAGATCTCGACGTTCGCTCTGGAAGCCGTTGGGCGTCAGCGTTCGGTTGTACGCACCGTCTCCGGCAATACCTGCCTTGAAGAACGGGGTGTGCACCATGGCGTTCACCGTGCTGAACGCCCCGTAGCTGTGGCCGCCCAGGCCGAGGCGCTGTCGGTCGATGATCTGCAGGGTATCGAGTGCGTCGATGACCGCCGCGAGATTGTTGCGCAGATCGACGACATAGTTGTCGTTGGGAAGCTGGCCTTCGCTCGCGAAGATCGGCGCGTCGGGCTCCACGACGGCGTAACCCTGCGTCACCAGGAACTGCAACGAGCGTGGACCGAAGGATGGATACCGCCGGTCGGCCGCCGTACTCTGTGTGAGCGAGCGGTCGTAGGCCGCCTGGTTGTCGTACTCGCGTGGATAGAACCAGAACATCGCCGGTAGCCGGGTGCCGTCCCGATAGTCGGCCGGCAGCGTCACCTTCACGTTGAAGCTGTAACCGTCGGCGCGGCGAGCGACCACGGTCTTCTTCACCGCCTTGCTGATCTCCGGCATCACATCGACGTTGTTCGTGAGCTGCTTCGCTTCCTTCGAGGCGAGCGTCAGCACGAACGACTGCGGAACCAGTGTGGGCGATTCACGCTGTACGATCGCGCGGGTGAAGTCGTCGTCCAGCGGCGCCGAGATGGTCTCGAGCACATCGCCGGCACTTTCGTAGATGCGCGTGCGATTCCCCGTACGGATCTCGATCTTCTCCACGTAGGTCTTGGGCGAGCGCGCCGTATCCGCCGGGTTGCCTACGGTGAATACCGACTTGCCATCAGTGGAGACGACGATCACCGCGTCCCCCTTGCTGCCAGGCCGCGACACGAGCGCGCCGGCATTGCCGCGTCCAAAACCGCCGCCCGGTGGCGTGGGCGCCGCCGCGCTATCACCCCGACCACGCGGCCGCGGAGCGATGACGGTGAACTTCGCGTTGTTCTCGTCGAGGAAGATGGCCTGTTCGAACGAGCCGCCGGTTCCCGTTTCGGTGACGAAGAGAATGGTACCCGCATCGTTGAAGCGTGCCGCCGTGATGCGATTGGCGGTCTGATAGAGCGCCGTCGCGCCATTGGCTTCGAACGGGGCCTTCCAGTGCATGATGCGATCCTGCCGACGCGCACCGGCGCTGTCGGAACGGCCCCCGGCGTCTGCCGCTCCCGCGGAGCGGTTCGCATTCCCGTTGGCCGGCGCCACCTGCGCGTAGATGAGTCCTCCACGAGGATGCCAGGCGATGTTGCGTTTGCTGGTGTCCACCGGCACCCGATCGCCCTGCGCCCGATTGGCGTTCATCGGATCGGCCGGACTGACGGGATCGTCTGCTTCACGGAGCGGCTTGTGCACGATCTCCCGCACGATCGCGCCCGTGCCATCCACGATCACCTCGCGCGTGCCGAACGACGATACCGGCAGGACATACGAAAACGGCTTCTCCAGGTAGGTTACCCGGAAGTACCGCCCGTCCGGCGAGGGATCGAGCGCGCGGATCATGCCCGGCGCGCCGATCTTCTTCACGGCCCGCGTCTTCACGTTGACGAGCGCCAACTGTCCCGTGATGTGATACGCCACCAGATCCTTCTCATAAGGCGTCATCACCAGATCGGCATACGTGCGTGTCTTGAGCTTGCCGCCTTCGTTCATGCGCACCATCGGACCCGTGGCGAGTGCTGGCTCTTTGGGTTCGGGGCCACGGCCATCGGGTGTGAGGACCACCACCACCGACTGACCGTCGGCGCTCCACACCGGTGCCGTCACCGTCGTCGCGAGGACATTGCGCCCCGATACGGGTGTGGTCTTGCCGGTGGCCGCGTCGGCGACATAGAGCTGCGTGGCATCGTCGAACAAGGCAAAGAACGCGATCTTCGATCCGTCGGGCGACCACACCGGCGGTGCAGTCCGTGCTCCCGCCGGCAGCGCCACGGCGATCTTGCGGCCCGTTTCCCATTCGAAGAGTTCGAGGCCGGCGGCGCTGCGCATGGTGAGCGCGCGCTCCCGGTTGCCGGCCTGATCGATCTGCAGGCCTCCGAGATTGTGATGCGCTTTGCCCACGTACTTGAGCGTGGGCAATCCATCGCTCACCGTGCGCGCGAAGTACTTCCGACCGCCCGGGCTCGGCGTCGTGTAGGCGACATTCGACTCCCGCAGCGCGGTGACGAGTCTCGCGATCGCCTCCGGCGGCGTGATGTACCCTTCGTCGGTGAGCGGGTCTGCCGCACGGGACGTCGGAGACGAGGTGGCCGCATTGCCGGCCCGATTCTGCGCCCTCAGCAGAGCCGGGACCGTGAGCAGTCCGGAAACGGACACTGCGAAGACGGTGCGGGCAAGCGTCAGCGGCAACGCTCCCGAGCGTACACCGGCGACGTTCGTGAGGAGAGAGCGCATGAACGGGGAGACCTCGACTACGGGGAAAAGGCGACTGGGCGGAAAAGTCCCGCGTTTCCCTAATCCAACGCCTTCCCGAAACGCTTGTCCAGATGCAACGCGATGGGGCGGGTGCTTGCGGTTGGCGGGGTGGGAGATGCCAGTAGATTTCAACCTCGTCGATGGTCCGACCCCCGCCACCACCCGCTCGATTCCCATGTCCGATCCCACCTCTCACGACACGTCCGACACACCGTCCAAACTCTCGGCGGAGCAGACGCCTGCTCCGGCTACGGTGGATGCGATCCCCGCCACGCCGGAGCAGCGTCAGCGCCTGGACCGGGTACGGGACAATCTGCTGCGGGTGCACCGGGCGCTGCTCAATGTCGAGCGCGACCGCTATGAGAAAGTGAAGGGGCGCATTCCCAACAACAGCGCGTTTCTGCAGTTGGTGATCAACGACCCCTGGTTCGACTGGCTGCGCCCCATGGCTCAACTCGTCCTGTTGATCGACGAGCGCCTGGCCGACAAGAAGCAGCCCCTCGGGGCCGGAGAAGCGGTGGCGCTCTTCGACCGGTCGCGTGTCCTGTTGCAGGCGGACTCCGAAGGCGATGCGTTTCAGCGGCTCTACTACCAAGCCGTCCAGCACTCGCCGGATTTGGCGGTACTGGCGCGGCAGGTGGCCACCGAACTGGCCAGCCCATCGGCGGCGGGGTGACTGTGAGGCTGGACGCCGGGCGATAATTCACCGCGATTCGTCCCGGCGGACTGGACCCTGCGCGGTCCGATCTGCATCGTTCTGGTATGCAATGCGCAGGGCGGTTCCGGACCGCGCTGGCACTGGCGGGTATTGCGCTCGCTTCAGGATGTGGGCGCCCCTCCCCACTCGCCCGACCAGTCGCGCCGAATGTGGCGCCGCGGACGGCCTTCATCGAGCAGTTCGATACGTTGTGGGCGCGATTCGACGCCGTCTATCCGTCGTTCGCCTACAAGCGTGTCGATTGGCGTGCCCAGCGCGACACATACCGGGCACGCGCCTTGCGCGTGCGCACCCAGGACGAGCTGATTGCGGTGCTGATCGAGATGCTCGCGCCCTTGCAGGATCGCCACGTGTGGCTCGTCGATCCGCGTGGTCAGGTCGTGCCCACCTATCGCACCAATACCCTGGCGAATTTCGATCGGGCGCGATGGGAAGCGGCCATGCGCGAAGCGAGCATCATCAAACGCAACGAAATCGGCGAAGGGATGGTGGCGGGGTATGCCTACCTGTACATCGGCACCTGGAAGGCGCCGGTGGACATCGACGCCCTGGATGCGGCATTGCTTCGTGCGCGGGATGCGCAGGGACTCATCATCGACGTGCGAACGAATGCGGGCGGCAACGATGGCACCGCGCTGGCGTTTGCCGGTCGCTTCACACGCCGCTCGTTTCCGGCCTCCTACGTGGAGATCCGGACCGATCCCCGCGTGACCGACGTGGAGATGCCGCTCGCGCGTACGCTCGCGCCGCGGGGGCCGTGGCAGTTCACGCGCCCGGTGGTGCTCATCGCGGGCCGGGGTGGACTCAGTGCCACCGAGAGTTTCGTGGCGGCGATGCGCACGCTTCCCCAGGTCACCGTCATCGGGGATACCACCGGCGGCGCTTCGGGAAATCCCGCCACCTTCGCTCTGGGGAATGGCTGGCGATTCACGGTGCCGCGGTGGCTCGAGTATGGCCCCGACCGGCAGCCCATCGAGGGGCGGGGGGTGGCTCCGCATCTGGCCATGACCTGGGACCCCGAGGGATATGATTCCGCCCGGGATCCCCTGATCGATGCCGCGGTCGGATTGCTAGGAGAGCGGACTGGAGTGTACCGTATCGCGCCGGCCGGAGCGGCGGAGCCGCCGAGCCGGCAGGACCCGAAGCAGCAGGATCCCAAGCAGGACTCCAAACCGGATTCCAGGCTGCAGGACGGACACGACCGCCGCTGAAGGCGTTTCGGGTCCGGGCGTTCTTTTTCCTCGACCCGCACGCCGCATGAGCCAGTCGAATGTCCCGGTTTGGGACGATGGTCAGTGGACGCCACTTTCCGCGTTGACGGGCGATGTCAGCGCCGATTCCTGCGTGATCGGCCTCGGTGGTACGGGCCTGACCATCATCGAGGAGTTGCTGCGTCGCGACGAACGGGTGATCGGGATCGACGCGGGTGACGTGGGCGCTGGCGCGGCCGGCCGCAATGGCGGTTTCCTGCTGGCCGGTGCCTATGACTTCTATCACGATGCCGTGCGCAAGCATGGGCGGGAGCGCGCGCGGGCCATCCATGCGGCGACGCTGGCCGAGTTGCCGCGTATCGCTGCCGCCGCGCCGGGCACAGTGCGCTTCACGGGCTCACGTCGTCTCGCGGCCGACGAGTGGGAACTCGACGACTGTCGGGCGCAGCTCGAAGCCATGCGGGCCGACGGGTTGGCCTGCGAATGGATCGAAGACGCACTCGGCGTCGGCCTGTTTCTGCCCGCGGATGCCTCGTTCAATCCGTTGGCGCGCTGCCGCGCCATGGCAGTGCAGGCCCGTGCCGAAGGAGCGCGGCTCTTCGCGCGCACGCCGGTACAGGAGATCGTCGGCACGCGCGTGATCACGCCACATGGTGTGGTGCATTGTGCGCGGGTATTCGTGGCGGTGGATGGCCGTCTCGAGTTGTTGCTACCCGAACTCATCGGTCGGGTACGGACGGCACGCCTGCAGATGCTGGCCACGGCACCCACCACCGAATGCCGGATTCCCTGTCCCATGTACTATCGTGAGGGCTACGAGTACTGGCAGCAATTACCCGATGGCTCGGTGGCGTTGGGCGGATTTCGCGATCGGGCGGGCGAGAGCGAGTGGAGCACCGATGCGATTCCCACCGAACCGGTGCAGGGCATGCTCGAAGATTTCCTGCGTTCGCATATCGGTGTTGCGGCACCCGTCACGCATCGCTGGGCCGCTTGTGCCGGTTACACGGATACGGGACTGCCCATCGTGGAACAGGTGCGCGAGGGCGTGTGGGCGCTGGGTGGCTATTCGGGGACCGGCAACGTGATCGGCGCACTGGCTGCACGCGCGGTGGTCGGTGCGGCGCTCGATGGCGATTTTTTTGCCGTGCGCACCTTGCTCGGGGAAAACCGGAGAACGGAATCATGACCACATCGTTGCACATTCGTCCGGCCACGGCGCAGGACGTGTCCACCATCCGCGAACTCATCGAGGGGCTGGCCGACTACGAACGGCTCCGGCACGAGTGCATCGCAACCGACGATCTGCTGCGGGACGCGCTGTTCGGAGAGCGGCCTTATGCCGAGGTGATCATTGCCGAATGGGAAGGCGCGGTCGCCGGTTTCGCCCTGTTCTTCCACAATTTCTCCACGTTCCTTGCGCGACCGGGGATCTATCTCGAAGATCTCTTTGTCCCGCCGGCATTCCGGGGGCGTGGGATCGGCAAGGCGCTGCTCGTACGACTGGCTGCCCTGGCGATGGAACGCCGGTGTGGACGACTCGAGTGGTCGGTGCTCGACTGGAACGTCGATGCGATCGGCTTCTACGAAAAACTCGGCGCGCGCCCGCAGGACGAATGGACCGTCTATCGCGTCGCGGGTGATGCGCTCACGCAGTTGGCCGCGGGAGGACCGGAAGCATGAACGAACCGAAACACGAGCACGGGCACGAACACGAACACGCGTCGATCGTATCGCGACGCGCGGCGTTGCGTCTGCTGGCCGGAGGCCTTGCCGGTGGTGCAGGAGCGTCGCTGTGGCCTTCCCTGGCGGCAGCCACCGGTGCCGGTGTGACGCCATCGCGGGCGCGCATCGAGCGCATCGGATTGCAGCTCTACACGGTGCGCAGTCTGCTGGCGAAAGATCTCGAAGGGACTATCGCCGCTGTCGCGCGGGCCGGCATCACGGAGTTGGAATTTGCGGGCTACTACGACAAGGATGCGGCGTGGTGGCGGGCGTTGCTCGGGCGGCATGGACTCACCGCGCCCGCGACCCATGAAGCGCTGCCAGCAACCGACGAGGGCTGGGGGGCGATTTTCGATCGGGCCAACGCGATGGGGCATCGTCTTGTGGTCGTGCCGTCGGTGACGGCCGAGTATCGCGGCTCGCGGGCCAACTGGCAGCGTCTGGCAGAGCGGTTGAACACGGGTGGAGCGCGCGCGAAGGCGGCGGGGTTGTCGCTGGCGTATCACAACCACGACTACGAATTCACGCCGATCGACGGCACCACGGGCTACGAAGTCATGACCACCCAGACCGATCCGAATGCGGTCAAGTTGGAGCTCGATATCTACTGGGCGGTGAAGGCCGGGCAGGATCCGTTGGCGATCATCGGGCGCTGGCCGGGCCGTGTCGTGGCATGTCACATGAAAGATGCAGGACCGCCGCCAGAACGTCGGATGACCGACGTGGGGGCCGGCACGATCGATTTCCGCAGCATTCTTGCGAAAGGGCGCAACAGCGGCCTCTCGCACTGGTTCATCGAGCACGACAACCCGACCGATCCGATCGCTTCGATCACCGCCAGCGCCGCGGCGCTCAAGGCGTTGTGAGCCGTCCTTTCCTCACCGCATTCCCCCACTTCATCCAATGCAGATCCAGCCGCGGCGTCCCGAGTACGATGTGTGCATTGTGGGCTCCGGCGCCGGTGGCGCCATGGCGGCCCATGAGCTGACGCGGCAAGGCGCGCGGGTCGTGCTGCTCGAAGCCGGCCCCTGGTGGGACAATACCAAGGACTCCTCGATGCTCAAGATGCCGTACGATACGGCGCGGCGCGGGGGGAGCACGCCGGAGCGGCAGTTCGGGGAACACGATGCGTGCCTTGGCGGCTGGGACATTCCCGGTGAACCGTATACGGTGGCGGAGGGTTCGCAGAGCTTTCGCTGGTGGCGCGGTCGCATGTTGGGTGGTCGGACCAATCACTGGGGGCGCATCTCCCTGCGGTTCGGGCCGCGCGATTTCAAGGCGAAGTCTCACGACGGACTCGGCGACGACTGGCCGATCGGATACGACGACCTCAAACCGTACTACGATCGGGTCGATCGACTGGTCGGCATCTTCGGCAGCAGGGAAGGGCTCGACAATCACCCCGATGGCGAGTTCATGCCGCCGCCGGAACCGCGGTGTTACGAAAAACTCGTGCAGCGCGCGTCGAAGAAGCTGAATGTCACCTGCATTCCCGCGCGTCTTTCCATCATCACCAAGCCGCTCGGCATGCGCGCCCCCTGCCACTATTGCGGGCAGTGCAATCGTGGCTGCATGACCAACTCCAACTTCACGGCGCCCAATGTGCTGCTGTTTCCGGCGCAGAAGACCGGACGGCTCACGATCCTGAGCAACGCCATGGCGCGTGAAGTCACGGTGAACGATGCCGGACTCGCCACGGGTGTGAGTTATATCGACAAGAAGACCGGTCGCGACGAACACGTGCGCGCGAAGGTGGTGGTCCTGGCCGCATCGAGTCTCGAATCGAGCCGCATCATGCTCAACTCGAAGTCCTCGCGGTTTCCCAACGGGATCGGCAATTCGAGCGGCGTCGTCGGACGTTACATCACCGACTCCACCGGCACCGACGTGGCCGGGTATATCCCCGCTCTCGAAGGCATGCCGCGACACAACTGCGATGGTGTGGGCGGTGGGCACATCTACATGCCGTGGTGGGTGGACAACAGGAAGCTCGATTTCCCCCGCGGGTATCACATCGAAGTGTGGGGAGGATACGGTATGCCGAGCTATGGATTCATGGGCGGCATCCAGCGGTATCCCGATGGCGGTGGGTATGGTGCGTCGCTCAAGGAGAGCTACCGCAAGTACTGGGGCACCACGATCGGCTTCTCGGGACGCGGGGAGATGATCCCGAACGAGAAGTCGTACGCCGAGATCGATCCGGAACGCCGCGACCAGTGGGGCATTCCGGTGCTGCGGTTCCACTGGCAGTGGACGGACTACGAGTACAACCAGGTGAAACACATGCAGGAGACGTTCCGCGCGCTCATCGCCGAGATGGGAGGAACGGTGTTCAATCCCATGCCCACGAAGGAGCAGGGGTACGGCATCAGCACGGGCGGGACGATCATTCACGAACTGGGCACCGTGCGCATGGGCAGCGATGCGAAGACATCGGCACTCAACAGCAATTGTCAGGCGTGGGACTGCAGGAATCTCTTCGTGGCGGACGGCGGACCGTTCGTGTCGCAGTGCGACAAGAATCCCACCTGGACCATTCTCGCGCTGTCGATGCGCGCGTCCGAGTACATCACCGCGCAGCGCAAGGTGGGGGCTCTCTGATGGAACGTCGCGAGATGATGAAGCTGCTGGCGACCATGCCCATGGGCGCGTGGGCGCTGTCGCACAGCGAGGTGGCCGATGCGGCGCTCCACACCCACGCCGTGATGGAGTCGCTGGAACAGGCGCAACCGAAGACGGCCTTCACGCCGAAGTTCTTCCAGCCGCTGGAGTGGCGTACGGTGCGGGTGCTGGCGGACATCGTGATTCCGCGCGATGCCAGATCCGGCAGCGCCACCGACGCCGGTGTGCCGGAGTTCATGGATTTCGTGATGCTCACGTACACCGGCAATCAGACCCGCATGCGCGATGGGCTGGGCTGGCTGAATGCCGAATCCCGCACGCGTTTCGGCAAGCCGTTCCCCGACATCACCGCGGCGCAGCGGGTGGCGATCGTCGATGACATTGCCTGGCCCGCGAAGGCCAAACCCGAACATCAGGCTGGCGTCCGTTTCTTCAATGCGTTCCGCGATCTCTGCGCCGGTGGCTTTTTCACCAGTCGTATCGGGGTGAAGGACATCGGCTACATGGGCAATGTGCCGCAGGCATTCTGGAAAGGCTGTCCGGCCCCGGCGAACACCAAGGCGCTGGGAGGCGCATGATGTCCGGACGTGCGTTCGTGTGGGGTATGGCCCTGAGCATGACTACACTGCTCGCGACTCACGTGGCGGCCGATGCGATCGCGGCGCAGCGTGCCCCGATCGGACCCGCCACACGCTCGTACGTGCGTGTGGACACGCCGGTGGTGGCCCTCACGAATGTCCGGCTCATCGACGGGACCGGCGCCGCTCCCCGCGAGGGGCAGACGCTGATCGTGCGGGACGGTCGTATCGCGGCCATGGGGCCGACTGCGAATACACCCGTTCCCGATGGTGCGCTGCGCATGGATCTCGCCGGGAAGACCGTGATTCCCGGCCTCGTGATGGTTCATGAACATCTGTACTACCCGGTGGGGGCGGGCACGTACGCCAATCTCACGGAGAGTTTCACGCGGTTGTATCTCGCCGGCGGTGTCACCAGCATGCGCACCGGCGGCAACATGAACGGCATCTCCGAGATTCTCGTGGGGCAGTCCATCGCACGCGGTGACAAGCCCGGCCCGTGGATCGACGCGACCGCGCCGTATCTGGAGGGGCCGGGCATGGGCTTCAATCAGGTACAGATCCTTCGCGACACGAGCGATGCGCGCAAGCTGGTGGAATACTGGGCCGATCTCGGGGCCACGTCGTTCAAGGCGTACATGAACATCTCGCGGGCCGCGTTGAAGGTGGCGGCCGATGCGGCGCACAGGCGCGGTCTCAAGATCACGGGGCATCTGTGTTCGGTGACCTATCGTGAAGCGGCGGACGCGGGGATCGACGATCTCGAACATGCGTTCTTCGCCATGAACGACTTCGTGCCCAACAAGAAGCCCGATACCTGCGTCGGACGTGGCGGCGCGGCACAGAACACGATGGCCGAACTCGATCCGGCGAGCTCCGATGTGCAGGCGTTGTTCAAGTACCTGATCGATCGCAAGGTCGCCGTCACGAGCACACTGACCATTTTCGAGACATTCACGCCAGGACGTCCGTTGCCCCGCGGTCTCGATGTGCTGCTGCCGCAACTGCGCGAGGACTATCAGCGGCGGTACGAGAGCACGCAGCGCAACAGTCAGTCTCCGTATCTCAGGGCATTCCCCAAGGGCATGGCCATGGAGCGCGCCTTCGCGAAGGCCGGCGGTACGGTGATCGTCGGCACCGATCCGACCGGCGGTGGTGGGCTGGTGCCTGGATTCTCCAATCAGCGCGCGGTGGAATTGCTGGTGGAGGCGGGATTCACGCCGTTGGAGGCCATTCGCATTTCCACGTTGAACGGCGCCACGTATCTCGGTCGTGGCGATGTGACCGGCTCGCTGGCGATTGGCAAACTGGCCGATCTCGTCGTGCTGGGCGGCAATCCGGCGCAGGACATCACGGCCATCCGCAACGTGGAGTTGGTGTTCAGGCAGGGCGTGGGCTTCGATCCCAAGGCGCTCATCGAATCGGTGCGGGGCAAGGCAGGGCTCTGGTGATGCCACGCCGCGGCAGGGCGTTCCCGATGATCGCGGGGCTCATGATCGGCGTTGTCGCTGCCGGCCGCGTCGCATGTGCCCAGCCTGCCGAGGTGCTCGCGAAGCGTGTGCTCGCCGAGATGGTGGCGACCAATACCACCGCGGACGCGGGCAGTACTACGCCGCTGGTGCGCACACTCGCGGCGCGCTTCCGTGCGGCGGGGTGGCCCTCAGCCGATGTCGTCGTCGCGGGAGCCGGTGCGCGGACGCAAAACCTCGTCGTGCGCTGGCGGGGCCGCTCATCGGCATCGCCGATTCTGTTCAATGCTCATCTCGATGTGGTGGAAGTCGAGCGCGCCGGTTGGACCACCGACCCCTTCCGTCTCGTCGAACGCGACGGCTATCTGTATGGTCGCGGTGTGCTCGATGACAAAGGGCCTGCCGCAGCCGCGGTGGCGGCGTTTCTCGTGGCGCGTCGCAGCGGTGTGATCCCCACGCACGACCTGATTCTCACGCTCACCGCCGGTGAGGAATCGGGCGTGGAGAACGGAGTGGAATGGCTGTACGAGCATCGCCCCGAATTGGTGCGGTCGGATGTGGTCATCAACCTCGATGCCGGCGGCGGTGACATGCGCGACGGCAAGCTGACCACGTTCGCCGTGCAGGGCGCGGAGAAAGCCTATCTCGACATCATGCTGGTGGCGAAGGGGCCTGGCGGGCACAGTTCGGTCCCGGTCGGTCTCTCGCCCATCGATCATCTGGCGGCAGCCGTGACGCGGCTTGCCACGCACCGCTTTCCGGTGGTGGTTTCCCCGTTCGTGCGAATGTTTCTCGAGCGGGCGGGGCCGAATACTCCGGGAGCTCTGGGAAAGGCCATGCAGGCCGTTGCTGCCAGGCCCGATGACGCCGAGGCGTTGCAGGTCCTGCTGGCCGATCCACCGACCGCGGCGCGACTTCGCACCACGTGCATCACGACGATCCTGCGCGCGGGAACCGCGCCCAACGCCATTCCCGCCGAAGCCACAGCCAATGTCAATTGCCGCGTGCTGCCCGGTGAGACGGAGGCGGCAGTGTTGCGCAGCATCACGCAGGTCATTGCCGACAGCAGCATCACGTTGCGTGTGGACATGCCACTCACACCGAGTCCGGCATCCGCCATGCCGGTGTGGCTGGAGTCGGTGCTGGCGGACGCACTCGGACCGCGATTCGGCACGGTGCCCCTCGTGCCCTTCATGGAGACCGGTGCGACCGATGGGGTCTACTCCCGCAACAGGAACATTCCCACGTTCGGTGTGGCTGGCCTCTTCGTGCCCGAAGACGATCTGGCGCGCATGCATGGCAACGATGAGCGCCTTCCGGCAACGGCGCTGACGGACATGGCGCAATACACCGAACGGCTCGTGCGTGCGATTGCGAGCCGACCCTGACCATCGTTCCTCTCACCACTCCCGGGAAGGTACGGTCCGTGGAATCCTTCGAGGCCACTCCCAGGTCATCGTCGCGCAAAATACTCCGGCGGTGGCTCGTGGAACGTGAACGGCAGCGCGAAATCCGGAGCTGACGGCATGCGCCACGGTGCGGTGCTGCTGCTGTGGTTGGTGCTCCTGGCACCATGGAGTCGAGCCGACGCGCAGCGGCGTTTCACGACCGGACAACTGTGCAACTCGGCGCAACGCGCCGCCGGATGTCTGATCGTGTTGGGGTCGGGCATGCCTGTCCCCGATCCCGAGCGTGCCGGGCCGGCGTATGCGTTCGTGTATGGGGATCGGGTGTTGCTATTCGATGCCGGCGCCGGTGTGATGCGCCGGGTGGCGGCGGCCGGTCTGCCCATCGATGGATTCACGCAGGTGTTTCTCACGCACCTGCATTCCGATCACACATTGGGGCTGCCCGATGTGTTGCTCACCTCGTGGGTGATGGGGCGTCGGGCTCCGCAGCCTGTGATGGGACCGCCGGGAACCGGGCGCATGGCGGAACGCATCGTGGAGGCGTGGAGTGAAGATGTCGAGGTGCGTGTCGGCGGGCAGGAGCGGTTGCCACGCACACCGGGCGCGGCGGTGCGCGAGATCACTGGCGGCGTGGTGTACGACAGTGCCGGGCTCGTCGTCACGGCCGTGCGTGTGCCTCATGGCGGATGGGCCACCGCGCTTGCCTATGTGATCACCACGCCGGCACGACGTATCGTGCTGTCGGGTGATACCGGCCCCAGCGCCGACTTGCAGGCCGCCGCACAGGGCGCGGATGTGCTCGTGCACGAGACCTATCCCGAGGTCCGTCTCAAACCCGAAGACCGTCCCGGCGGAGAAGAATGGCCCGCCTACATGCGATCGGTGCACACCAGCGACCGCGAAGTCGGCGCGCTGGCGGTCGCGGCCGGCGTGAAACATGTAGTGCTCTCCCATATCGTGCGCATGGGAGGCAGCGATGCCGAACTGCTGGCCGGTGTGAGACGTGGTGGTTTTCGCGGGCCCGTGACCATCGCCGCTGATCTGTCCGTATGGTAGTTTCGGGAAATTTCTGCGCCTCCCACCTGACCACCCTTCCCGCACCTCATGTCCACCAATCGACTCGGTATCGGCTTCGTCGGCTCGGGGTTCAACGCCCGCTTCCACATGCAGGGGCTGCGGTTCGTGCGTGATGCCGACGTGCTCGGCGTGTGGAGCCCCAATCAGAAGAACGCCACGTCCGCGGCCCGCTATGCCCGCGAGCTCGATATCGGAGAGGCGAAGGCGTACAAGAGCATCGGCGACATGGTGGCCGATCCGGCCATCGATGCGATCTGGCTCAACGGGCCGAACCAGGCACGCATCGAGAACGTCGAAGAGATCTGTGATGCCGTGAAATCGGGGAGAGGCACGCTCAAGGGCATCGCCTGCGAGAAGCCACTCGCGCGCACTGTGGCCGAGGCGAAGCAGGTGATCAAGCTCGTGGAAGGCGCGGGCATCATGCACGGCTATCTCGAGAACCAGTATTTTTCGCCACAGGTGTCGGTGGGTCACGATCTGCTGTGGCGTCGTGGCGCGGCTTCCACGGGCGCGCCGTATCTGGCACGGGCCGCCGAGGAGCACAGTGGACCGCATGCGCCGTGGTTCTGGAATGGCGCGCAGCAGGGCGGCGGGGTGCTCAACGACATGATGTGCCATTCGGCGCTGGTCGTGCGCCAGCTACTCGTGCCGCCGGGAAAGCCGTTGTCGTCGTTGGCCGTGAAGCGCGTGACGGGACGCATCGCGTCACTCAAGTGGTCGCGCAAGGAATACGCGGCCCAGTTGAAGAAATCGAGCGGCGTGGACTACGCGAAGACGCCGAGCGAAGACTTTGCCAGCGTCACCATCGAGTTCGAAACACCGGAGGGTCATATCGCGATCGGCGAGGCCACCACGAGCTGGAGCTTCGTCGGGCCGGGACTGCGACTCAGCGCGGAGCTGCTGGGTCCCGAATACTCGATGCGCTGGAACACCCTCGAGAGCGGACTCGATCTCTTCTTCTCACGCGCCGTGCGTGGCAAGGTGGGCGAGGATCTCGTGGAGAAACAGAACGCCGAGATCGGTCAGATGCCCGTGGTGGTGAACGAGGCCATCGCGTACGGTTACGAAGCCGAAGACCGCCACTTCGTGCGCGCGTTCCTCGGCAAGGAGAAGCCGCTGCTCACGTTCCACGATGGACTCGACGTGGTACGGGTGCTCATGCACGCGTACAAGAGCGCGGAGCTCGGAAAGACACTCGACTACAGCGAGAAGGGCGTGGACCGGTTCGTGCCGCAGGTGGCGCAGGGGACGTGGAATCCGCGCTCCTAGGATAGTCGCGGTTGCTGTGCCGGCCGAGCGATCATCGCGGCGGCCGGTAGTTCACATCGAGGGCGTCCAGTCTGAGCAGATGCGCCGGGAGTCGCCGTGAGAAATCGGCGAAGTCCCGGCGCTGTTTGCTGGTCCACAACACCTCGGACAGTGCGGTGAGCCGCGGATACGCCATGTACTCGGCATGCCGGGGCGTGGGGATGTACTCGGTCCAGAGCTGCGCCTGCGCACCGAGGATGTGTTTGGCCTGGTCGGAAGTCAGTTCGGCGGGGACGGGCTCGAAGGCGTAGACGGTGTCGATGGGCAGGAATCCACCGATGGCCAGTGGTTCGTTGGCGCGGTCACGCGACTGATAGTAATCGAAATAGGTATGACTGTTCGGTGCCATGACGACGTCATGGCCGGAGCGCGCGGCGGCGATGCCACCCGTCGTACCACGCCAGCTCATCACCGTGGCGTTCTCGGCGAGGCCACCTTCGAGGATCTCATCCCAGCCGATGAGGCGACGGCCCTGTGCCGTGAGAAACGTGTCCATCTGACGGATGAACCAGCTCTGCATCTCGTGCTCGTCCTTGACACCCACGGACCGGATGCGCGCCTGAATGGCGGGGCTGGCTTTCCATTGGTCCTTGGGGGCTTCGTCGCCGCCCACATGAATCCACGGTGATGGAAAGAGCGTCAGCACTTCACGCAGCACATCCTGCATGAACTGCACGGCACTGTCGGAGGGCGTGAGAATGAACGGACTCACACCCCACAGCTTCAGCACGCCCGGCATGGTGTCGGTGCGAGCCGCCAGAT
This sequence comes from Gemmatimonas aurantiaca, assembly GCF_037190085.1. Taxonomy (NCBI): domain Bacteria; kingdom Pseudomonadati; phylum Gemmatimonadota; class Gemmatimonadia; order Gemmatimonadales; family Gemmatimonadaceae; genus Gemmatimonas; species Gemmatimonas aurantiaca. The sequence goes on along the minus strand of NZ_JBBCJO010000005.1, from coordinate 990,729 downwards.
ACGGATAGGCCGTGATGGCCGCCTGCACATGGCCCGGCATCTCGATTTCCGGGACGACCGTGATCATGCGTTCGCGCGCATAGGCCACGATTTCACGGACATCGTCCTGCGTGTAGAAACCGCAGTGCCGTTTTCCGTCGAACACCTGACGGGCCGGATCGGTGACATAGGGACCGACCAAGGTGCCATCGCGGCACGACGCCACTTCGGTGAGCAGCGGGTACTTCTGAATGGCGATGCGCCATCCCTGATCGTCGGTGAGATGCCAATGGAAGCGGTTGAATTTGTGGCGGGCGAGCAGATCGATGTACTTGCGGACGAACTCCTTGGGCATGAAGTGCCGCGCGACATCGAGGTGCGCGCCCCGCCAGCCGAATCGTGGCGTGTCTTCGATGGTGACGGTGGGAACGGTCCATCGCGTGCCCGGCAGTGGAGCTTTTCGGTAGATGGCCGGAGGCAGCAGTTGTTTGACGGTTTCGAGCGCGTAGAACGCCCCGGCCGGTGTGCTGGCGTGGATGACGATGCGCGCCGGTGTGACGTCGAGCTGATATCCCTCCGCCGGCAACGAGGCACGCTGGCGCAGGTGAATGCCGCGCTGGGTTGCCGTGCCGGTGCTGCTGCTGGTGGTGACGGCGAGATCGGCACCAAGGGGATCGGCGATATCGCGTGCGAAGCGATGCGCTACCGCGCGAAATGCGGGCGCGGCATGGATCGCGGTATTTGCCGTCAGCGTGAATTCACCGGCCTGCGCGGTGAGTGAGGATGGCCGCGGAATGATCGAGTATCCGGCATCGACTGGCGTGGTCTGCGCCATGCAGACGCCCGCCAGCAACGCACCCGCAAATGCCGCGGCGGTGCACGAGGTCATCACCGACATGGCGGCTACTCCCGAGGTCGTTTTTCGAGCGCGAGAACGACATCGCGCACGATGGTGGGATCGGTGGAACGGGCGTGCACTTCGGAGAGACCGGTGCGTTCGACGAGGCTCGTCACATTGTCACCACGCACGCCACCACCGGCGAGGATGACGAGACGGTCGCCGGCATGGGCGCGCAGGGTGCGCAGCATGGCCGCCCCTTCCAGGGCCGTTGGCGCATGACCGGCGGTGAGCACGAGCTGCACGTTGGCGTCGATCAATTCGTGCAGGGCCGCGATGGGGTCGGGTGTGCGATCGAAGGCGCGGTGGAAGGCCACCCGCATGGGACCCGCGGCCTCGACCAGTTGCCGGAGCTGTTCCCGGTGGATGCGGTGATCCACCTGCAACGGCCCCAGGACCACACCTTCCATGCCGAGCGCCCGGGCCACTTCGATGTCCCGCACCATCACCGTCAGGTCTTCGTGATCGTACACGAAGCCATGTGTGTGCGGGCGGATCATCACATGAATCGGTACCTGAACCGCGTCCCGGCAGCGCGTCATCAGCCCGGCCGACGGTGTGGTGCCTCCGTCGCCCGGGCCACACAGTTCGATGCGATCGGCGCCGTACTCCACGGCGGACATGGCCGTGGGTACGGAGTCACAACAAGCTTCGACGAGGACCGGGCGCGATGACGGTCTGTCCGTGGATTGCGCCATGTCGACGGGCGTGATCATGCGTAGGGTGATTCGGGTGGCCGCTCAGGTCGTGCTGCGTTCGGCCGGTGCGGGGCGGAAACGCCACAGGAACACCACGAATACCGCCAACGCGAAGTACGCGGCGAACTGCCAGACATGGAGCCAGTCGTGTTTCACCGTGCCGTCTCCTGTGTCGATGGCATACCGGCCCACCACGCTGCCCGATACCGCCGCGCCCACGAAGTACCCCACGCCGTTCGTCACGAGGTTGAGGAAACCCTGCGCGGCCGCACGGATTTTCGGACCGGCCCGTTCATCGGTGTAGATCTGTCCCGCCACGAAGAAGAAGTCGTAACACACACCATGCAGCAGAATGCCGAGGTACACGAGCGGCATCACCGGTCCGCTGGCGCCGTATCCGAAGGCCAGATACCGCAGCGCCCAGGCGAGCATGCCCACCAGCATGATCCACTTGATGCCCAGGGAACGCAGCGCCAGCGGCAGGAGCAGCATGAAGCCGATTTCGCTCATCTGCCCGAACGTCTGAATGAACGCCGGCTCCGGCGCCCCGATTTCGTTCAGATACGGATTGGCGAAAGCGTAGTAGAACTGCAGCGGAATGCAGAGAAAGAACGATCCCAGGACGAAGATCGTGAAGTCCCGATGGCGCAGCAGCTGCAGGGCATCGAGTCCGAAGGCATCACGCATGCTGAACGGCGCCCCGGCGGCCTTGGGCGGCGTCTTGGGCAGCATGAGCGCGTACAGTCCGAGGATCACCGATCCGCCGGCGGAGAGCATCATGGGCGTGTTGAGCGCGTCGGCCTTGAGCACCTTGCCCACGATGATGCCGGCCACGATCCAGCCGATGGTGCCGAGCACGCGCACGATGGGAAAATCCCGCCCGGCATCGGTGATGTGATGAAACGAGATGGAATTGGTGAGCGACAGGGTGGGCATGTAACAGAACGCGTAGCCCAGCAGCAGCGCGTAGAAGCCCGGCCAGGTGGTCTGTTGCGCCATCAGGTACATCAATCCCGCGCCCAGCAGATGCAGGATGGCGAGCAGTTTTTCACTGGCGAAAAACCGGTCGGCCACGATGCCGATGAAAAACGGGGAGATCACCGCGGCAATGGCCGTCGCGCCATAGGCGGCGCCGATGTTGGCATCGGAGAAGCCGCGGGTCTGTCCGAGGTAGGTCCCCATGGTCACGAACCACGAACCCCAGACGAAGTACTGCAGGAACATCATGAGCGAGAGACGACTGCGCGTTCCCATCACGGCAGCTCCCGGATGCGGATGTTGCGGAAATAGACGCGATCACCGTGATCCTGCAGCGCGATGTAGCCGCGCGGGGCCCGCCCATAGCCGGCCCAGGTGGCGAACTTGCTGGCCTGACGTCGTGTCTCCCAGTCTGGAGAGCCAAGTTCGTACTCCACCATCTTCGTGCCGTTGAGCCAGTGTTCGACGTGGTTGCCGTTGACGAGAAGGCGCACGGCGTTCCATTCGCCCACGGGCTTCACGATACCGGGTGTGGCGGGATGCAGCGCGTAGTTGGCACCGGCCGAGGTGAGCGGGTTCTTGCCGTCGGGGTGTTTCGTGTCATCGAGGATCTGCATCTCCGGTCCACTCGTGTAGGAGACGTCCGACGATGGATCGATGCGATAGATGATGCCGCTGTTGCCGCCCGGCTCGACCTTCCATTCCAGCTCGAGTTCGAAGTTGGCGTATTGTCTGTCGGTGGTGAGATCACCGCCCGCGCCGGTACGCACGAGTTCTCCGTTGATGGCGCTCCACCCGACGACGGGAGCACCCGGTGTCTTGTAGTTGTGCCAGCCGGTGATGGTCTGGCCATCGAAGAGGGATATCCATCCCGCGGCGGCGGGTGTGGTCTGCACGGCCGTGGTGGCGGCACCCGCAGCGGCAGGACGTGCACCACCGATGGCACCACGAAGGGTGGCGGCCGTCTCACCGCCGGTGGATTTGGCCCCGCCGCAGGCGATGAACAACACGGCGGGGGTAAGCAGCAGGGGGCGAGGGAGCATCAGCCGTGTCTGGCAGTGGGAAGGCGGGACGGGAGGCGTCTGAGCGCCCGGTCTGAACGCCCTATGCTATGCCGCATACTGGCCGTGCGGAAGACGGGGCGGCAGGTTACACCAGATGACTGCTGCCTCAGGATCCTCTCGCGATGCGGGCCCCTCCATGGCCTCCGCCCCCATCACCGATGGGCAGCGCTTTCCCATCGGCCGCTTCGAGCGTCGGGACACCTTCACCGCCGAGGAGCGGGCCGCGCATGTGGCGCGTATCACCGCGCTGCCACACAAACTCGCCGTCGCGCTGGAGGGTCTCGGCGAGGCACAGTACGATGCTCCCTATCGTCCCGAAGGATGGACCATCCGTCAACTCGTGCATCATGTGGCGGACAGTCATCTCAATGCGTACGTGCGTCTCAAGCTCGCGCTCACCGAACACGAGCCCACGATCAAACCGTACGATCAGGATGCGTGGGTGGAGCTGGCCGACGTGCGCACCGTGTCGCCGCAGGTGTCACTGGCGATGCTCACGGCCGTACACGAACGCTGGGTGGCGACGATGAACGGGATGACCGACCGGCAGTTCGAACGCGCGCTGTACCATCCGGAGAACGGCCGCATGACGATCGATCAATTGCTCGCGCTGTATGCGTGGCATGGGGATCATCATGTGGAGCACATCGTGCGGGCGCGGCGGGGAACCGCGCAGTCCTGAGTGGGGGGTTCCGGGTTTGGGGGTGAACAGCCGGGTCGTGGGTAACCGGTCCCGGGACGCGTGATCCGTCACCCGAAACCGGCAGTTTCACCCCCAAACCGCAAACCCACCACCCGAAACTCGCTCCCTCAGGGTCTCCCCTCCCAGATTCGCCCGCCGTCCCCTACGGCCGCCACGGACGACTCACCCGGAACCCCGAAGAGCGCGTACAGAATGTGCCGCATCGGCGTGGTGAGCGTGCGCCAGGTATTGCCATCGTAGCGCAGCACCGTCCCGCTGTCGCCCGCCGCATACACTTCGGTGGGACCGCGCCCCCAGAGACCGCGCAGATCACGCGGTGTGGCGCGGGGCAGCGCCCGCCACGCCACGCCGTCGTACCGCAGCGCCGTTCCTGAATCCCCCACGGCAAACACATCGTTGCGACCGGTGCCCCAGACGGCCCGGAGGCGGCTGTTCGTGGGGACGGACATCGGCGTCCAGCGTCCACCATCGTAATGCACGATGGTGCCGGAATCGCCCACGGCAAATACATCCGCCGGATCGCTGCCCCACACCGCGCGCAGAAAACGTTGGGTGCCGCTGGCCTGCGGACTCCAGCCCGCGCCGTTCGAACGCAGAATGGTGCCGCGCTCGCCGACGATGATGTGTTGTCCACCGCCGCTCCAGATCGCGCGCAGGACGAACAGGGTGGGCGGGGGGTCGCGTCGCCATGTGGCGCCATTGTAGCGCAGGATGGATCCGGTATCGCCCACCGCGACGATGTCGGCGGCGCTGTTACCGCTGATGCCGTAGAGATCATGCGCCTCCGGCACCGCTTCCAGGGCCCACGACTGGCCCTGACGACGGAACACCGTGCCGCCGAGTCCCACGGCGAACATGCCCCCGCCGGCCGCACCCCAGGTGGACAGCAGTGGGGGGTCGGTGAGCTCGGTGGTGGCCGTGGCCACCAGACCGGGTCCGCGCAGTCGCACGATGGTGCCATACCAGCCGGCGATGCGCAGATCGTCGTTCCCGCGCCGGGTGATGGCGCGCAGATTCTGCCCGTTGCCGATGCTCAAGGCCCGCCACGTGGTGCCGTCGAAGTAATAGGTGGCGCCGTTGTTGCCCACCGCATACACGTCGTTGAACGCACGTCCCCTGATCGCGAACAGATTGGCGGTTCCCGGTGTGGCCATGTTCGACCATCCGATGCCGTCGTATCGCACGATCGTGCCGTTCACACCCACCGCGAAAACATTCGTCGCGCTGGTGCCCCAGACGTCGAAATACGGCATGCCGTCGGGGGAGCGCATACGACGCCAGGCCGTGCCGTCGTACTGCAACAGCGCGCCGTTGTTGCCGACGGCGTAGAGTGCATCACTGCCGGTGCCCCAGATGCCCCACAGCTCGTCGTTCACCCCGCTCACCTGCGACTGCAGCGTCGAACCGTTCCAGTACAGAATCGTGCCGCGGTCGCCCACGATGTACACCTCGTTGGCGGAGAGGCCCCACACTTCCAGCAGCGCACCGGTCACGTTCGACGTGATGCGCCGGAACGTGGTGCCATCGCCGCGCAGGATGAGACCGCCGGTGCCCACCAGCCAGATGTCGGTGGGCGATGCGCCCCACACTCCCACGATCGTTTCCGTCGTGCCCAGTGGAATCAGCTCCCACGGACCGTCATGACGCGAACGCAGCAGACCGCCGTTCTGTCCGGCGGCGTAGGTGGTGCCGTTCTCATCGTCCCAGATGCCGAGGAAGGTGACATCGGTGACGCCCGCGCGCGTGGCCTGCCATTGCTGGAGGCTGGGTGTGGCCGCGGTGACCGTGATCGGTACCGTGACGGCGACTTTACCGTCGTCTCTGGTGGAGATGAGCACCTGGGCGGTGCCCGGAGCGATGGCACGGACCACCAGATTGGCGTCGATGGTGGCCACGGTCGGCTCGAGAACGCGCCAGGTGAGGGCGGGCCTGGCAATGACCTGACCGAGACTGTCGCGCGCTTCGACCACGAGCGCCTGTTCCTGTCCGGCCTGGAGAGCAACGGACGCCGGATTCACGGTGAGCGACACGATGCCGGATGGTGTCGGGTCCGGCACCGGGGACAGCGTGTCCTTGCAAGCGGCGAGCAGCCCCACCAGGATCACCGATAGCGTCACAGGCAGATTCGCGGAGCGGATCGCCGGCCGCGACGGGAACGGCGACCGATTGGCGCGTGTCGCTCTGATCAGATGCCACAAAGTATCGAAGACGGACATTGACGGAACCTGATTGCCGGGGGGCGGTCCCCGCAACGTCTCACGCACGACGTGCAGGGATCATCCGCCGGCCTTTCAGGACTTCGCTCACACCTTCGTCACCCCTCTGAATCGTGGAGTGAAATCGGGGAACACCACCGACAGATTGGGATTCCCCAGACGGTTCTGCACGATCTCCGCCAGCATGTCGCGGTGATCGAGTGTGACACGCAGGTCCTGGCCCGCTTCGAGATTCTCGCGGGCGAGTCCCGGCCAGCCGTTCGTGAGCACACGTCCGCCGGCGATCTTGCGACCCATCGCGAAGGCCACGTTGCCGCGGCCGTGATCGGTGCCCCGTGTGCCGTTCTCCCGTGCGTTGCGACCGAACTCCGAAATGATCACCACGGTCACGCCGTACGACGTGGTTCCCTGAATGACATCGGCGTGGAACGCCGCCAGCGCGCGTGACAGGTCGAGCATCTTGTTGTGCATGAACCCGCCGTCCAGGTCGGCGAGTGGACCCTGCGTGGCATGCGTGTCCCACCCGCCATTGAAGGCGTGCACCGCTTCCACACCCACGTCCGCTTTGATGAGCGCCGCGGCAGAGCGCAGGGCCTGTCCGAAGCCGGAGGTCGGATATGCGGCGCCATTGGTGGGTGCGTATCCGGAGAAATTGATGCGCTGCAGCAACGCGATGGTGTTGGTCGAATCGAGCGCGTTGTCGGCAACGGGATCGATGGCGGGGGCATAGTTCTGCGCCAGCCATTGTGTGCGAGCGGCGGAGGTGGAGCCACTGCCGCCGATGGTGAAGTTGGCGGGATTGGGGATCGGCAACGTCTTCGGTCCGCCCACGAGCGTCTGCGGAAGTCCCGACGTCAGCCCCAGGGCACGCAGCGGTGCCTCACTGCGCAGCGGCGTCACCGTGGCCAGATGGCGGCCGAGCCAACCGCCGGTCACGCGGGGGTCCTGCGGTTTGCCCACTTCGATGTAGCGCTGGGCGTCGAAGTGGGAACGTGAGGTGTCCACCGATCCGGTGGCATGCACGACCAGCAGATCGCCGGCCTGATAGGCCGGCATGAGCGGGGCCATGCCGGGCGAGAAGCCGAAAAAATTGTCCAACGCCACGGCCCTGGCGCCCGTGCCGGCGGCGTCGGGGCGGGGGATGGCCAGCGTGGGTCGCCCGGTGTAGTAGTCGGGATCACCGAATGGCACGACCAGCGACATGCCATCGGTGCCACCGCTCAGGAAAATCGAGACGATCACATCACGCGAAGAGTTCGCGGACTGGGCGAGCACCACCTTGGGCAGCCAGGCCGGCAGCAGCGCGCTGATGCCCACGCCGCCCGCCAACGTGAGAAAATCCCGGCGCGCGAGCGAATGGTACTCCTGACATCCCGGGTCGTGCTGATGGTCGGTCATGGGTATGCGGCGCAGACGGGAAGTGACGGTGACGGGAGGGCGATCGGTACCAAGATCAGTACCAAGATCAATACCACTGGAACTCCTGGGCGGAGAGCGCCAGGGACAGCGTCTCGCGCACGCGGGTGTCGTTGTACGTGCCACCCTTGAGATAGGTGAGCAACGCGGTGCGCAGACTGACCGGCATCTCGCCGGCGAAGAAACGTGAGCCGATCTGCGCCACTACGCCGTCGGCGTTGTCGGGTGCACGGAAGAGCATGGAGTCGACGCGTGTGGCCGTCGCGCTGTTCTGCACGGAGAGCGCCTGGGCATACGACCAGCGCGTGATCACCAGGCCGCTCCACCAGTCGATGCGATCGGGGTACCCGTTGGGTTGCTCCCACTGGAACAGCGGCATGCCCATCTGATCGGCGCGCGTGCGCACGGACCGGATGTTCTGCACGCTCACCGTGTCGGTGCCCAACGCGCGCAATGCGGACACGGCATAGTGAAACGGGCGTTTGTACTTCGCCGGCGCCGCCAGGAGGTTCCTGCTGGCGAGAATCGTGCGGATCATCGACGGGATGTCGCCGCCGGTCCGTGTGAAGGTGGCTGCCGTGGCTTCCACGACCGACACGGGCGGTTCATAGGCCAGCAGCCAACGCGCCATCTTCCACGCGATGTACCGGGCCGTGCTCGGATGCTGCAGCAGCATGTCGATGGCCGCGTCCCCTTCGCTCTGCATCTGGGCGTCGGTGGCGGTGGTGGCCATGGCCGGAAAGCTGCGTCCCAGGAAGGTCTTCGCGTTGCGATCGTGATAGGAGCGGATGAAGCGGAACGCGCCGGTGTTGGTCATGCTCCAGCCGGTCAGAATGCGCGAGAGCTCCGCGACGTCCGTCTGGGTGTAGCCGCCATCCACACCCATGGTGTGGAGCTCCATGATCTCACGCGCATAGTTCTGGTTCGGCGTGGGCGTGCGGCTGGTATTCTGGTCGAGATAGTACAGCATCGCCCCACTGTGCGCCGATGCGCGCAGCAGGTCGGAAAATTTGCCCAGTGCGTGAGGGCGGATCACTTCCCGGTCGTCGGCCATCTTGAGAAAGCCGACCTTGTTGATGCTGATCGTGAAATGATCGGTCCAGAAGTCGATCATGCGTTCACGCAATTGCGCCTTCGCGAAGGCCGCGCGATACCAGGCCGCATCGGCGAGTTGTGCCACCACTTCGCCACCATCGGCGGTGCGCAGCAGATCGGCGGTCATCTGCGTCATGGGCAACCGCGAGGCGATCGTGCTTTCGAGCGCCGCATCGTCCATGCTGGCCGGACGGAGCTGATACTCGAGATACCCGTTGTAGCCCAGCTGCCGGGCCAGCGCCACGTCCGCGGGCGCGAGGCCCATCGTCACCCGGCGTACGAGTCGGAGGAGTGGATCCTTCCATTGGGCGGAGGGATCCTGTCCCGCGCTCGTGCCCGCGGGCAGCGGCGTGGGTCTGCCCACTGGCCGCTGAGCTTGCAGCTGACGACCGATGGCCAATCCAGCGGCCGCCGATGCACCGAGCGCAAAAAAACGTCGACGGTCGGCCACCGCGGAGTGGCCATCGGATCCGCTGCCGGATTCGCTTCCGGATTCATATCCGGGTTCACGGTCGTTCGGAGAGATTTCCGAAAGTGCCTCGGTGTCGCTCGATGCCATGGCGTGGCCGGTTACGTGGGGACGTTGGGCGCGGAGATCGTGATATCGACGATCAAGTGTACACATCCTCAACGCGTTGCGTATGATCACAATGTGAGATCACACACACAGTGCGTAAATACCGCGATATCCCTCGCCTGGCAGCGACGGGCGTGGCCGATGCCGTCACATCGTGCGCTCACGACGCGCTATGGGAGTCCGCCGGCGTTCAACCCGTAGATGGCCTGCAGCAGCGCGAGTGCGACAAAACCGACGAGCCCGCCAAGTCCGAGAATCAGCAGGGGTTCGATCAGTGTGACCACACGGGCGATCGTGCGCTGCGCTTCGGTTTCCGCTGCCGCGGCGGCGCGTTCAGCCAGGGGGGCCAGCGCGCCGGCCGCCTCGCCGGCCTCCAGTAGCTGACGGGGCAACGCCGGCAACAGGTCACCCATGGCTTCCCCGAGCGGGCGCCCATCACGCACGCGCGCTTCCACGGGCTCCAGTCGTTCCGCGAACGCCCCGTTCTCCACCGTGTGGCGGGCCAACGCCATCGCGCGCAACACGCTGACCCCCGAGGTGAGTGCGAGTGCCAGCGTTCGCAGATACCGGGCGCTGTCGAGATGCCACTCCGCGTTGCCCCACACGGGCATACCGAACCGCCAGGTGTGCCACCGCCGCCGCCCTTCCGGTGATCGCACCCACTGCCGAAACAGTACGGGCGCGCTCACGATCGCGCCCAGCCAGAGCCACCACCAGCGACTCAGGATCGCACTCACACCCACCAGCAGACGGGTGCTGAACGGCAGATCCGCGCCGGCGTCGACCAGCAGGGCGGAGAATCGTGGCACCACCACGAACACGATGACGAGCGTGGCCATCGCCGACGAGAGTGCCAGCAACACCGGATAGGTCAGCGCCGCGCGGATACGTCCCTGCAAATCGGCGTTGCGCTCGAGATAGTCCGCCAGCGATACGAAGGCGGTCGGCAGGGTTCCGGTGGCCTCGGCGGCCGCGATGGTCGGGCCCATCATCGGGGGGAGCGCCGCTTCCGCACTGCACGCCGCCGACAGGGGCTGTCCGTCACGCACGGCGTTGCGTACACGGCTCAAGGGCGCACGCCACGGCTCGGGAGCGGTGGTGGACGCGTGCTGGAGCGTCTTGTCGATGGGAACGCCCGCCGAGAGCAGGGTGGCGATGCCTCGCACGAGGACCGCCAGGGACTCGGCCTGTTGCCCACTGAGGCGTGCCCACCATGACGACGGCGTCCAGAGTGTACGCGAGTGCTCCCGCGTGTCGAGCGACGCCGCCGACAACCCCGATGAGGGATCCGAGCGGGCAGTGTCGTCGTGCGGTTCGAGATGGATCACCCACAGAGACGCCGTGCGGAGTTGTGTCAACGCATCCTGCGCCGTGGACGCCGACAACTCACCGGTCACTTCGCGTCCGTCCGCATGGGCCGCGCGATAGTGCCATCGATGTGACGGACTCACGCGTCGTCCAGCGGGATGGCTCCCGCGCGCGATGTGGGACCCGTCACGCGCAATATCTCGGACGGCGTGGTCATCCCCTCCACCACCGCGCGATGTCCGTCCTCGAACAGGGAACGGGTGCCGGCATCGCGTGCGAGATCACGCAGAGCACGCAGGCCGGCGCCGTGAGCCATGGCGTCGCGCATGGCGTCGGACACCACCAGCAGTTCGGCGATGGCCAGGCGGCCCCGGAATCCCGAGCGCGCGCAGTGTGCACAGCCCACGCCTTCACGGATCCGCGCCAACGGCACCGACGTGAACGGCACCGACGTGAACGCCCGCTGTTCGTCGTCGCGTGCGGCGCGCCACTGTCCGCATGCGGAACAGGTGCGGCGGACCAGTCGTTGCGCCAGCACGCCCTGCAACGTGCCGGCGAGCAGGTAGGGCGGAATGCCCATGTCCAGCAGGCGCACGACCGCGCCGACGGCATCGGTGGTATGCACCGTGCTCAGAACCAGATGGCCGGTGAGCGCGGCCCGCACGGCGATCTCCGCGGTCTCCGCATCGCGCATCTCTCCCACGAGGATCACGTCGGGGTCGTGCCTGAGGATGGCTCTCAGCGCCTGCGCGAATCCGAACCCGCCGCGGGTGTTCGTCGGCAACTGCACCACCCCTTCGAGGCGGTATTCCACCGGGTCTTCCACCGACACGACTTTCACATCCGCCGTGCTGCGCTCGCGCAGCGAGGCGTGCAATGTGGTGGTCTTGCCCGAACCGGTGGGGCCCGACACGAGCAACAGACCCGTCTGACGGCTCACCAATGCACGCCAGGGCGTGAGAATACTCTCGTGCAGGCCGAGGCTTTCCAGCGAGCGGGGCGCACCACTTTCACTCCCTCCGTCATCACCGCCGTCGAGCAGACGCAGGACCACACTCTCGCCGTGCAGCGCGGGCAGGGTGGACACCCGCACGTCGAGAAACTGTTCACCCGCGCGGATGCGCAGGCGTCCGTCCTGCGGCAGACGTCGCTCGGCGATGTCCAGCTCGGCCAGCACTTTGAGACGCGAGATCACCGCGGCCCGGAACTCGGGTCCCAGACGCTGCATGTCGTGCAGCACACCGTCGAGCCGCATGCGCACGCGCAATCCGTCGGCGGTGCTTTCGAGATGCAGGTCGCTCGCACCCGCGCGCGCCGCTTCGGCAAACAGCGCATTCACCACCTGCACGACGGGTTCGCGACTCGCCATGGCGCGCAGATCCTCTGCCGCGTCTGGCTCCGGCAGCGTCTCGTTCGACGTGTCGGAAACCCGCGGCGCGGCGAGCAGTGCCGCGCGGATCTCCGTCGCGTCGTGTATCACGAGATCGACATCGGCTTCGAGCCGTCGCTCGAGTGCGTCCCGCACCGTCGTCGGCAGAGCGCCCGTGGCGGCCACACGCGCGCGGCCCTGCTGCAGGTCGATGGGCAGCACGGCATGTTCATCCAGCCATCGCACGGGAAACCGATGCGCCAGCGGGCCACCGGCCGCCACACGCAGGTCCCGCGCTTCGGACACCGGAACGTCCACCATCAGCGCGGCGGTGGCCGACGGGTCACTGGAGTATCGTCGAGCGCACCCGGCGACCGGCGTTCCATGCGCTCACGGACGCGTTCCCGCACGGAGTCGGCGTCCGCATCGGAGCGCACGACATAGGGCGTGACGAAGATCGCCAGCTCCGTGCGCTGACGCGTGGTGGATTGCCGCTTGAAGAGGGCGCCGAGGAAGGGGATGTCCTTGAGCACCGGCAGTCCCTGATCGAGCGTCTGCCGCGATTCGCCGATCAGACCGGCGATGACGGCGGTCTGCCCGTCACGCAGGACCGCGCGGGTGCTCGCTTCGCGCGTGGAGATCACCGGCGCACTGAGAGCGGCGGCGACGGTCTGCGGGGTGAGCGAACTCACTTCCTGCAGCAATTGCACGCTGATGTAACCGTCGTCGTTGATGGTGGGGATGATGGACAGCTTCGTCCCCACATCCTGGTACTGCACGGCCCGGTCGATGGAGATGTCGTTGCCAAGGCGGGTGGACGAGATGAACGGCACTTTGCTGCCCACGAGAATCGAGGCTTCGCGGTTGTTGGCTGCCATGATCTCCGGCGTGGACAGCACCTGCACTTCGCTCTTCGAGGCGATCGTGCGCAGCAGGGCCCGCACACCGGTGCCATCGAGACGCACGACCCGCAGCAGTGCCGACGTGGACCCGGTATCGGGAATCTCCGGATTGCCGAACTGTGCCTGCACATCGCCGCCCCGGTTCACGGCGGCCCAGTCGATGCCGAATTCGAACCCCCGCCCCAGCACGATCTCGGCGATCGTCACTTCGAACAGCACCTGCGTGGGACGGGTGTCGAGCGCGTCGATGGTTTCCCGCAACATGGGGAAGTTGGGAGGCGCCGTCCGGATCACGAGAGAATTGGTGGGCACGTTCGCCACCACGGTGGTCCGGCCCACGAGCAGGCCTGCCGCCGAGTCACGTGCGGCGGTGGCGCCACCCGACGCGGAGGGGGGATTCCCCGCACCGGTGTTGCCCGTCAGGGCGCGGGCACGGAAGGTGTCCTGTTCGCGATTGCGGAAGGTGTCGAGCGCGCGTGAGAGGGAACGGTCGGCGAGCGAGGTGCCGGCCGCATTCGCCACCTGCACGCCGAACAGGGAACCGATGGCCGATGCCATCTCGTCGGCCGCGGCGTACTTGAGATTCACGACATACGTGCGAAGACCAGCCTCGCCACTGGGTGTGCCGTCGAGGGTGCGCAGCAGATCGAGATAGCGCACCATGTTGGCGCCGCGATCGACGATGAGCAGAGCATTGGATCGGGCCACGATTTCCACGCGTGCACCCTTGGCCAGCACTGCGCGGAGCGCGTCGGCTCCCTCGTCGGCGCGGATGGATTGCAGCGGCACCAGCTGTGACACGAGTCCGAGCGGCGGTGGATCGGGGAAGACGAATCCCGTGCGCAGTGCGCCCGTCATGGGAGCCTTGTCGTTCGGCACGACCTGCGCCACCGAACCACTCGGCACCAGCATGAGACCATGCGCTTCCAATACCGACTCCAATACCCGTTCGAGTTCCGCGGTGCTCACGGCGGACGGCGTGGCCAGCGTGAGCCGGACATCGGGGATCTCACTCAGAATCACCGTACGCCCCAGCATCGTCGCCAGCGTACGAATGACATCGGCCAGTCGCGCGTTGGCGAAGTCGAGCGAGTTGCCCGGCCCTCCGCGTCGCGCGTTGGTTGCGGAGTCATTCGTGGCGCGTTGCGCCGCGAGCGAGCGGGGGAGACCGGCAGCGGCGCTGATCACGACCAACGCGGCGACGATCGGTCTGACATGCACGCGGGAAAGATGCATCACGGGCGCTGGGCGCTGGAGTCGGATGAGAGTGGCCGATGCAGTCGCAGGGTGCGGACCCCGCTGCCTGACGTCAGCACGACGTGATCACTGCCGATGGTACGTACACGAAAATTGCCTATCCGCTCGCCGACACCGAGCAGGCGCGGGGACGAGGGGGATGATTCGGTGGCAGGCTCCTCGCCAGAGGAGGAAGAGGAAGCGACGCGGATCAGCGCCAGCGCACGCCCTTCATGTGTCACGATCCCTTCCAGGACCACCTCGGGCGCGCTGGTCGACTCCGCGGTCGCATCCGTGTCGCCAACAAAGGATGCCGGCGCACCGTAGTCCTGGCCGGGAGCTACGAAGGCCGTGCGCGGCGCGCGGCGCGATGCACTGAAGAGATTGGCGGCGACGATGCGTGTGGGTTGATCGTCGGCATTGTTCGTACGGGTGAGTGCCGCAGGGGTGGCGATGGCAGACTCGCGGGGCAACTCGTGATGCGCGGCCGGAACTTCTGTGGAAAGAGGCAGCACCGCCAACAGCAGTGCCACGATCACGAACACGGCTGCCAACGTATCGAGAAGAGTGGGGAGCAGGCGGCGCATCAGTCGATCACCACCGGCGCTTTCACACCCACCACCACCTGCACGACATCCGGTGCTCCGCGCAGGGCACTGTTCTGCTGCACCGTCAGCGATGTCGGCAACACCACCCGCGGCCCCATGGTCAGCGTGTGCAACAACGTGGCCACACCACGAATGTCACCATAGGCGGCCAGCGTGCCTCCCGTGGCGCCGGTGCTGTCGAGAACCGACGAGACATCCACGCGCGTGACCACCATGCCCGCGCCTTCGCCGGCATCCTGCAGCAGGGCCTGCAGGGCGTTGGCTGCCAGTGCCGGCGATGCGGCATGGAGCGCGCGTCGTGGGCTGCCCGCCAACAACCGCTCTTCGTGAGTCGCCGCGGAGTCGAGTGCCGGCGCCTGTTCAAGCAGACCGCGGAGTGCGGCGATGCGTTCCCGCGCGTTGTCGATATGCTGCGCCCGTTCGCGCCACTGGCGAACGGCCGGCACAACGCCATAACTCAGGAGTATCGCCAACAGCAGCACGGTCAGGGCACCGGTGATGACCCGCCGGTCTCCCGCCGCGACGGGACGATTCATGACGGTACGCTTCATGGCGCGGCGCTTCCGCTCACGTTACTCGTCGCATCTCCCGCCACACGAAATCCGATGGCGAACGAACTCCTCGCCCGCCCCGCATCGAGAAACCGTGTGCTCGGTGCCAACGATTGCACATCGTCGATCACGGAGTCCGCGTCGAGCAATGGCACGAGACGGGAGGCATTGATGGCACTGCCGTCGATGCGCCAGCGCGTGCCATCCCACTCGAGTCGCTGAACAAACGCGTCCGCGGGAATGAGCGTGCCAAGCCTGGCCAGCACGGCCATGGGGGCATCGGCGGCGTGGGCAGCCCGCGCGGAGGCGTCGAGGATACGTCGTTCGTCGAGCGCTCTGAACAGACGCTGCTGCGCGGCGCGCGGCGGTGCTCCGGCGGTTTCCAATCGTGCCTGCTCGGCCTCCAGCGCGATCAGTGTGCGTGTCTGCCGCTGATTCGCGGCCCAGCCCAGTGCCAGCAGCGCGACGGCGGCGAGCAGCGCCGAACGCCAGAGGCGACGACGTTCACGACGTTCGAGTCGCAAGCCGAGCGTGGTGTCGAGCAGCTGATCGGCCGCGGGGATGTTCGAACGGCCGGCAATGATGCGCGCCAGGGCCTGCACATCGAGTGGAGCAGGGAGCGCATCCGCAGCGCGGGCTGCACGATGACCTCCGGTCGATGCCGGGTGAGTCGACGCCAAACGGCTCCGGCGAATCTCCGCCAGCCCGTTGCCATCCACGACGACCAACCCGCCTTCGTCGCGACCTGCCTCCGTCCGCCAGGTGCCGACAAGTCCCGCCATTCGCACGGCGCTGGGCAATGCCAGCACCGCATGAATGGGCGCGATCCGTTCGAATGCGTCCCACCAGCGACGCAGGCGCGCGGCGTCCGTGGCACAGGCCCAGTCACCGTCCAGCGCGGTGGCGACATCACCCTCACACACGAAAAACCGATCGCGATCGGCCCGCAGCATCCGATGCCGCACGGACGCCGGCACCGATGGCAGGTCGTGACGCACCGGTTCAAGGAACCCGAGACCCACGATCAGCGTCAGTTCCCGCGGCACACCTCCCGATTGGGTCAGGATATCACGCACCGCCTCGACGATATCGGCGGGGGCGTCGGGGTTCCAAGACACTTCATGTGTGGATCGTGCACCGGCATCGTGCACCACCTGCACCCGATGCGATTCGAGGACGAGGACCGCGCGGCGGCTCATCGGCTCATCTCCCGCCAGCGGACGAGGCGCAGTTCGGTGCCCTGCACGGCAAAGACCGCCTGGATCTCGCGCGACAGCAACGCATCGCGCTGCCAGCCTCGCGCAACGATCACGAGCCGTGTGGGTCGATCGCTGAGGGAGCCGGCGGCCGCGGCGAGCACCGACCTGGGCGCATGTCGCCGGTCGATCGTGCCGTCACCATCCACCGTGAGCTGTTCGGCCACCGGCGCAAGCCAGCGCGCATCGTTGCCGAGGAAGGCCTCCACTTCGTCGAGCGATTCGAAGGGGTGCCGTACGGCCTCACCACGATCGTTTCCGCGCACCCGGGCGTCGAGACGCGATGCGATGCGCTGCGCCGTGCCGGCGTCCAGGACCGTACGGAAGAGTGTTTCCAATCCCTCGCGGCCGGCGGTGTTGATATCGAGACGCGCGCTGGCGTTCACGACCGTGGCGGCAAATGCACCATCGTCGAGCGAATCGGCGATCACGGGCGCGTTGGAGGTCGATACCGCGGTGAGCAGACGATCGAAATCGCTGTCGACGTTTTCCTGCAAAGCGTCGGGATCACCGGCATGCCGCAGGAGCGATTCGATGTGCGCCCGTGCGGCGATGACGCCGCTCTCCGCCATCAGGCGTGCCACCGTCTGCGCGCGACGGTTGGCCGTCAACGATGCCGTGCTGCGTGCTCCACGACTGGCCATGGCCGTCACGGTGGCCAACAGAGTGACGGCAAACAGCGTGGCCAGCAGCGCCGTGCCGCGTCGTGTGCGGGGGATGGACCTCGTCATGGATTTGTCACCGATCCACACCTGCGCCCACGAACGCATCCAGATGCAGCACAAAAGGCGAGGCCGCACGATCGACGACAGGATCACCCGTCCGACGATCCTGCCACCGGATGGTGATGGCCGATGGCCGCATCTGCGCCAGGGGCCAGTCGGTGCGCCAGCGTGCGTTGTTGTCCACACCGTTGCGGACACCGGCGCCACCCACCGCCGCTTCCAGCAGTTCGATCTGCAGCGCACCGGAAGCGGGGACACGGGCCAGCAGCGCGGGTGTGTGTGTCCCGTCGGGCATCGTCGCTGACGGGATCCCCAATGGTTCTGCTTCCAGCAACACGCCGAGCCTGTCCTCACGCACCACGACGGCCCAGATGGCCCCTGTGCCGAAGGGCTCCACCACCCCCTGCGAAAGAAAGCGGAGTTCGGGTCCGTATTCCGTCTCGCGCAGAGTGAGCAGCGGTTCGTTCACGCGTTCGGCCGACGGCGCATGACGCAGCATATCCGTCAACAGGGCGCGCCAGCGCATCCCGGTGGCCTCCTCCGTGGCGAAACGGGATTGCACTTCACTGGTGCGCCGCGCCGCCCAGAGTGCACCGGCGGCGACCCCCGCGGCCATGGCCGTGAGTGAGAGCGCAATCGCCACCTCCAGCAAGGTGAAACCCGACCGGCGATTCATCGCACCGTCCCCGGGCGTTGCTCCACCAGACGGGTGAGACGCACCAGGCGTCCGTCGGCATCCCGCACTTCCACGCTCACCCGTTCCACGCGGGCATCGGGGAACCGCGTGTACCCCATGCGATGCACCTGGGCGCCGCCTTCTGCATGAACCCCGCTCACGGGTGGCGCGAAGGGCTCCCGTGCCTGTTCCAATGCCGACTCCGCACGGGACAACGCGGCGTTCACGGCTGCGGCACGATGCTGGAGGTCGGCGGCACCATGAGTGCCTTCGAGGCAGGCCACGGCGACCACGGCCAGAATCACCGTCGCGAGCAACGCTTCGAGCAGCGTCATGGGCGCATTCCGGCTGTGTCATCCAGCCACCGGCATCGCGTGGGATCGAAGGGGGCATCACGTGCCGTCGCGTCGACGGGAAGGCAGGTGCCCAGTGGGTCGATCTCCAGTGTGAAGGCGCGCGGCCACGCCGTCGCGTGTTCCGTATCCGGTGTACCCACGATCTGTCCGTCCGCCAGCACGACCGCCGCGGCGTCCTGTGTGGTGGAGGCGCGTCGACTGCGCACCGTCCAACGTCCCGCGTCGTTCATGTGCACGAGCAGTCGCTCGCCACGGGCGGCCGCCAGTCTTCGCCCCAGACTCACCACGTCCCCGGCCGAACGCACCGCGGCGCGGGCGTCGTCACGATCCTCGCCGCGGCCGCGCGGCCACCAGGCCACCGTGGCCAAGGTGGCGCCGATGCCGATGATCGTCATCACGACCAGCAACTCCACGAGCGTATAGCCGCGCCGCGTGCGGAACGATCGCACGCGGAACGATCGCGGGGAGGCGAGTCGATGAATGTGCGCGAAATCACAGAGCGCGGGCGGCGTGCGGGGCACATCCGCACAATCTCGGATCGTGACCACGGAAGTCAACAAATCCTCCCGGGAAGTCGCGCCGGTGTCCTGCTGAAGTCCCGCGATGTAACACCGTCGCGGGCGCGACGCATCGTGGTCGCCGCGCCCGTCTCCAGCCGGTCTCTATTCGACGGTCTGTTACTTCCTGATGAGCGACTTCACGGCATCGGGCACGGCGAAGGCCGCGTCCGGCACATCGTTCACTGACACGTCGCGGATGGTCAGCACGATCTTGTTGGGCCCCACCATGGCCTCGCTCCGGGTGGGGAACTTGCGCCCGCCAAAATCCTTGTAATCCGTGAGCACCATCGTCATGGTCGTCGAACCCATGGCCGATTCCTGCGTGGCTTCGGAGCCGATGAGCAAGCCGCTGGTGGTCGAGAAGTACTGCGTGCTTTCCTTGCCCGTCGCCTTGCGCGTGAGCTTCACCCGATACGCCTTCTCGCCGGCAAAGTCGGTGACGCCCACGGTCTCCATCTTGGAGAATCGATCGGCCGCGAACAGCAGATTGCCGTAAAAATCCGCGGCTTCCCGGGCATCGGTCAGCTCCTGCGCTTCCAGCAGACGCGGCCCCTGCAGCGGGTTCAGTTGCCAGGCCACTTCGCCATTCGTGCCGGACACGATCTCGCCGACCCCGGCGATGCTGGCTTTCATGGCCATCTTGTTCGGCGCGGCCGAGATGTTCTCGGCCTGCGCGGACAAGCCCATCGACGGCATCTCCATCACGCCGACCTGACGGATGGAGGTGAGCGATTTGAACGCCTCGCCGCCGCCGATGGCCGTGATGTGCCGGGCGATGAGATCGGCCGCCGACGGAAGCGGTTGGGCCGGCAGCAGGGCAGGCCACGCGACGGTCACGACGAACGCCGCGGCCAGGGTACGCGCCACGTTCGGCAGCGAGGACGCGCCACGGAAACGGCGCATGGGAATCCGCATCAGGGGATGCTCCAGCAGAGATGACGTGACAACCGGTGACGAGGCACAGGAACCGACATGCGCTTCACGCCGACGTTCATGCGGTTCAGGGCGGTTCAGGGAACGGGCGGGCGCCCGGTCTGACGGGCCGCCCAGATCAGCGCGGCCTGCAGCGCCGGATCCTGCCCTTCAACCAACGCCCGAACTGTGGGTGGCGTCACATGATCGGGGCGAACCCCATCGCCCTCCACCGGGCGACCGCTGGCACCGATGAAGTCGGCGATGGCGTGATACAGGATATCCCCATTGGGCAGTCGCTCCGGGACCGAGGGCAGGGCCTGTCCCGCGGTCTGCGACCCGAAGACCGTGGCCCGGCCCAGCGCCTGCAGCCCGCCCGCGAAGATCTCCGTGGTGCTGGCGGACAGTTCGTCCACCACGATTGCCAGGGGACCGGCAAAGGGTCGCACCGGCTGCGCCCGGGTGTCCACGCGCCGCGGATTGGTCACCATGCGCAGCGTCACCCCTCGCTGATGCATGGTGCCCAGTGCGAGCACCGTGTCCACGAAGTGACCGGCCACGCCCATGGACATCCCGCCCACGCCGCCCAGGTTGCCACGCACGTCGAGCACGATGGCGTCCGCCGTCCGGAGCGAATCGATGGCCGCGTCGAACAGGGAACTCAGCACCGGCATCCAGGTGTTGAACCGGATGACCCCGATGGTGCGGCCGTCCTGCCGGACCCGATGCCACGTGAGATGCGCGACCATGGGGGGCAGATTGCCGAACTTCGTGATCACGCCCGGCGGTTCGCCCAGGGTGAGTGTGGGCGAAAGGCGCCGTCCGTCCGGCGCCCGGAACGTCACGGACAGGGTATCGCCTGGAGCGGCGTCCAGCAGCCGGGTGGTGGTCTGCCAGGCGCTCAGGGCCACCTGCCGCTGGTCGGATCGCGGGTCGGAATTTCCCGTCAGCCGGAGCCCGGCCAGGCGTCCCGACAGCGGGCAACCCCCGATCGCCTCCAGTGTCCAGCCCGCGCGTGCGCCGGCCCGCCCGGCGGGCCCGCCGCTGTCCACGGCCGTCAGCACCATCGCGCCGTCCAGATAGCGGTAGGTGACACCCAGCCATCCTCCTCCTCCGCGCGTGGGCTCGCCGCTGTCGTTTCCACCGGACACTCCGTCGGCGAGTTCCTGCGGAATCACCGCGAAGTGGGATTGGCGAAGACGGCCGACCATGTCCGAGAGCACCGCACGCAGCTCTCCCCGCGTGCGGGCCGCGGCGGCCCGGGGACGGAGTTCATCGCGCAGGGCCAGCCAGTTCACGCCGTTGTAGGTGGTGTCCCAGTGGGTGCGCCGGATGATGCTCCATGCCGTGTCGAACGTGGCCACCGGCGTCTCCGCCGCCTCGTCACGGCGGGTGACGGTCGGGGTTACCGTCCCGCACGCGGCCGGCGTCGCCTCAGCCGCCAATGAGCTTGCCGGCCGGGTGTCCCCGGTGCTCGCGGCCGGCCTTCCGGACGAGGCGCAGGCGCTCATGACCGTCGCGCCGACGATCGCCCACGTAACTGCCCGCACTTTCGCCCACGGGGACATCGGCTGACTCTGCGGCCGCACGTGAAACGCGAAGGTGTCCCGAAGCTCCATGGTCTTCAAGTGTAGTCGGGTTCCGGGGATTCGTCCGGTCGGATGAGCGGGCGGGTTGTTGTAGATTGAAAGATTCCGGTCCTGTTTCAGTAACGGGTCGTCACGCTCTCGACCGGGGATCGTGCAGCCCATTAGGATGCATGGTTGTGCCGTAACCGACCGTCGCCTTTTTCCCTGTCATGTCCAAACGTCTTCACGCGCTGCACGCCGCCGGCCAGTCACTCTGGCTGGACTACATCGACCGCGTCATGCTCTCCAACGGAGACCTGACCCGCCGGATCGCCGAGGATGCCCTCACGGGGATGACCTCCAATCCGACGATTTTCGAGAAGGCCCTGGCCGAAGGGGCGGCGTACGATGCACAGCTGGCGACGGTCGAGCCGTCGCTCGACGACCGTGACGCGTTCTTCGTGCTGGCCACCACCGATGTGCGGGACGCCTGCGATGCCTTCCGCGGTGTCTATGAGACGACCGCGGCCGTGGATGGATACGTCTCGCTGGAAGTCTCGCCCGATCTGGCGCGCGATGCGGCCGGCACGGTGGCGGAAGCCCGTCGTCTGTGGGCCATCGTCGACCGTCCGAACCTGATGATCAAGGTGCCCGGCACGGTCGAAGGTGCCGAAGCCATCCGCACGCTGATCGCCGACGGCATCAACGTGAATGTCACGCTGCTCTTTTCCATCGAAGCGCATGCCCGGGTCATCGAAGCCTACCTGGCCGGACTCGAGGCGCGCGCGGCGGCGGGCCTGCCGGTGCACAACGTGGCCTCGGTGGCGAGCTTCTTCGTGAGCCGCGTCGACTCCGCCATCGACAAACAACTGGCCACGAAGGCCGCGGCGGCGAACGACGATGCGGCGCTGCTCGCCCTGCAGGGGAAGGCGGCGATCGCCAATGCGAAGCTGGCCTACCGGCTCTTCCAGGCGTCGTTCTCCGGCGCGCGCTGGGAAGCGCTGTCGACGCTGGGCGCCCGCGTGCAGCGGCCGCTCTGGGCCAGCACGAGCACCAAGAATCCCGCGTATCGCGACGTGATCTACGTGGAAGAGCTCATCGGCCCCGACACGGTCAACACGCTGCCGCCGGCCACCCTCGAAGCCTTCCGGGATCATGGGGAAGTGCGGCAGTCGGTCACCGAGCACGTCGCCGACGCCGAGCGCGCCCTGGCCGCGCTCGAAGCCCAGGGCATCTCGCTGCAGGCGGTGACGGACACCCTGCTGGCGGAGGGACTGGCGTCGTTCGAACAGTCGTTCGTGACGCTCCTCGCGGGCCTCGGGCGCAAACGCGCCACGCTGGTGGGGAGTCACTGATGCCCATCGAGCCCATGACCATTCCGCGCACCGGTCCGGAGCGCGCCGCCGTGGATGCACCCGTGCCCGAAGTGACGAACACGATTCAGCGACCGTACGTGCCGCGCACCAAGATCGTCGGAACGCTCGGCCCGTCGAGCAATTCCCCCGAGGGCATCCGTGCGCTCGTCGATGCGGGGCTCGACGTGGCCCGCATCAACTTTTCGCACGGCACGCACGAGATCCACGAGCGCACCATCAAGGCGGTGCGCGAAGTGTCGGCCGCGGCGGGACGTCCGGTGGCGATTCTCGCGGACCTGCAGGGCCCGCGCATCCGCATCGGCGTGCTGCCGGCGCCGCGTGAACTCGAGGTGGGGGGCGAAGTGGTCCTCGTGCCCGAAGCGCTCGCCAGCGGCGACGAGATCCCCATCACGTATGCGGACCTCTGCCACGACGTGAATCCGGGCAACCGTGTGCTCATCAACGACGGTCTGTTCGAACTGGTCGTGACGCGCGTGGAGAATCCGCGGGTCTGGGCCACCGTCGTGCACGGCGGCACACTCACGAGCAACAAGGGCATGAACCTGCCCGGCATCGCCGTGTCGGCGCCCTCGCTCACCGAGAAGGACAAGGCCGATCTGGCCTTTGCCGTGGCGCACGAGCTCGACATGATCGCGCTGAGTTTCGTGCGTCGGGCGCAGGATATCGAGGAGCTGCGGGCGCTGATCCCGCGCACCATGCTCATCGTGGCGAAGATCGAGAAGGACGTGGCGCTCGAGAACATCGAGGAGATCATGCGTGCGACGGACGCCGTCATGGTCGCCCGCGGTGATCTCGGCGTGGAGCTGCCCTTCGAGGAAGTCCCCATCGCGCAGAAGCACATCATCGCGACGGCCAATCGCATGGGACGTCCGGTCATCACCGCCACGCAGATGCTGGAGTCGATGATCGACAATCCACGCCCCACGCGCGCCGAGGCCAGCGACGTGGCCAACGCCATCCTCGACGGGACCGACGCCGTGATGCTGTCGGCGGAGACGGCCGCGGGACATTATCCGCGTCTCGCCGTCGAGGCGATGCGCCGCATCATCAAGGAAATCGAGATCCATCCGGCGGCCATTCATCCGCGCAAGTACGAACGCCGCGTGATGGCCGGCGTGAACACCGAGGAAGCGATCGCGGCCGCCACGGTGGCCGCCGTGCGCATGCTCGACGCTCCACTGGTGATCGTGTTCACCAAGAGCGGGTTCACGGCGCGCATCGTCGCCTCGCACCGGCCCAGCGTGCCCATTCTCACGCTCACCGACGAGCCGCGCGTCTGCCGTCAGCTCGCCCTGGTGTGGGGCGTGGTGCCCCGACTCGTGCCCACCGCGCGTGGCTACGACCACATGGTGGCCATGGCGCTGCGTGAAGCGCTCGACCTCAACCTGGTCACCAAGGGTGACCGCGTGCTGGTGACTGCCGGCGTGCCGTTCGACGTGCCGGGAACCACCAACCTGCTCAAGGTCGAAACGGTTTGACCACCACTCCCGGGATGCGACTCATCTTCCTGGGAACCGGCACGAGTTTCGGCGTGCCACAGATCGGGTGCGGCTGTGCGGTATGCCATTCGCCCGATCCGCGCGACAAACGATCCCGCTGCGGGGCCGTCATCGAAATCGACGCCCCGCACGGGAACCTGCATGAGAATCCGCACGGAACTCCGCAGACGCCCGTGCGATTGCTCATCGACACGCCACCGGAGCTCCGTCTGCAACTGGTGGCGGCGGGCATCGCGTCGGTCGATGCCGTGCTCTACACGCACGAACATGCCGACCACATTCACGGCATCGACGATCTGCGGGCGATCACCATTCATCGCCCCACGCCACTGCCGCTGTACGGGGAGGCCGCCACGCTGGCCACGCTGGCCACACGTTTCCCGTACGTGGTGGATGAACACCATCGTCCATCACCGGGAACCACCCGCCCGCAGGGGCGTCCAGTGCCCGTCACCTCCGGTGTGCCCTTCGAGGTGCAGGGGGTTCGCGTGCTGCCGTTCTCCGTACCCCATGGCCGCGCTTCGGTCACGGCGTATCGTATCGGAGACATCGGATATGTCACCGACGCCAAGACGTTGCCACCGGACGCGCTCGAGGCATTGGCAGGGGTGCGGGTGCTCGTGCTGAACGCCCTGCTGCGTCACGCGCATCCGTCACATCTGTCCATCGACGAGGCCATTGCCATGGCCCGGCGGGTGGGCGCGGAACGCACGTACTTCACGCATCTGACGCACGACAACTTTCACGCAGCACTCGTCGCCGAGCTGCCGGCCGGCATCGCGCCGGCTCATGACGGCCTGGTGGTGGACCTGCCCGAACGCGCCCGATCATGACGCTCTCGCTCGACTTCACGAACATGATGGCCGGCGCTCTGCCGAGTGGCGCCGGAATCACCGCGCCGGAATGGACCGATGCCGCGGAGGCCTTTCGCGCGGCACATCGGCAGGTGATGGCGAAGCAGGACCAGCTGGGCTTTCTGAGCCTCCCCACCAACGAGACGCTGCTGCGGGCCAGTGTCGACGTGGCGCAGGATACGCGCGGCCGTTTCGACGACGTGCTGCTGCTGGGCATTGGCGGGTCGGCGCTGGGACCCATCGCGCTGCGCACGGCACTCTGCGCTCCGCAATGGAACGCGCTGACCGCCGCGCAACGCCATGGCCATCCGCGATTGCACGTGCTCGACAATGTCGACCCGGCCACCATCGCGGCCACGCTGGCCCGTCTCGACCTGGCGCGCACCCGGGTGCTCGTGGTGTCGAAGTCGGGGGGGACGGTGGAAACGATGGCCCAGTATCTCATCGTGCGTGAGGTGCTGGCGCAGGCACTCGGCGAGGAACAGGCCCGGGCGCATCTGGTGTTCGTGACCGATCCCGAAGTGGGGGCGCTGCGCCGCATCGCGCGCGCCGAAGGCATCACCACGCTCGACATTCCGCCCAATGTGGGTGGACGGTTCTCGGTGTTCTCTCCGGTGGGCATTCTCCCCGCGGCCATCATGGGCATCGATGTGCGGGCCCTGCTGGGCGGTGCGGCGCACGTCACCCTGCTGGCCGAAGGTGAGGACCTCACGCGCAATCTCCCCGGCGCCTTCGCCGTGCTGCAGTGGCTGGCGGATACGCGTCACGGCCGCCGCATCCAGGTGCTCATGCCGTATGCCGATCCGCTCCGGGATCTCGCGCTGTGGTTCGTGCAGCTCTGGGCCGAGTCCCTGGGCAAGATCCTGCCCGATGGCACGTCGGTGGGCCCCACGCCGCTGCCCGCACTGGGGGCGACCGATCAGCACTCCCAGGTGCAGTTGTTCATGGAAGGGCCACAGGACAAGACGGTCACCTTCATCGCCGTGCGCGGTCGGGAGGACGAAGGCCGCATTCCGGCGCGTCACGGGGACATCCCCGAGCTGGGCTATCTCGGCGGACACACGCTCGGAGAGCTCATCGATATCGAACAGCGCGCCACCGCCGGCGCACTGGCGGCGCGGGGGCGTTTCAATGCCACACTGCACGTCGATGCGGTGGACGCCTGGCACATGGGCGCACTGATGCAGACGTTCGAACTGGCCACCGCCTACGCCGGTGCGCTGTACAGGGTCGATGCGTTCAATCAGCCCGGCGTGGAACTGGGCAAGCAGTTTGCCTATGCGATGCTCGGCCGTGCGGGCAGCGATGCCGCCCGTGTGGAATGGGATGCACTTCCCAAGCCGGACCCCCGCTGGCGCATGTAACGTCGCGTCGGACCTTGCCGCGCGGCTTCATCCGGTGGGATGTTTCCGGAGTTGTGGTGGTCTTGGACGTCGGACCTGCTCCGGCATTCGTGACCGCCTCCCGCTTTCACCCTGACACCGCCTGGTCCGTACCGGGCAGGACGTTTGAACATCTCCATGTCCGATTCGACGACTTCTTCGGCTTCGCTGTTCGGCGGCGCCGTGAGCGTGGCCGACGGCCGCGTGCAGGTGCGGGACGCCGCGGCGCTGCAGAGCGCGCACCTCGATGCGCTGGTCCACCAGGCGGTCTTCGGTGCGTCCGAAGGTGAGCGGAGCTACGCCCGCTGGCTGATCTGGGAGATCGGCCAGGCCGTGGGTGTGCGGGCGGCCTCCATCCACGATCTCTATATCGCGCGGGGCGAAGGCAAGTGCGGCGGGTTCACCGTGCCGGCCATCAACGTGCGCGCACTCGCCTACGACACGGCGCGGGCGATCTTCCGCACGGCCAACAAGATGGAGGCCGGCGCCTTCATCCTCGAGATCGCGCGGTCGGAGATCGCGTACACCGAACAGCGTCCTGCCGAATACGTGTCGGTGATGCTGGCCGCGGCGCTGCGTGAAGGATTCCGCGGGCCGGTGTTCATCCAGGGCGACCATTTCCAGGTCAACCACAAGAAGTACGCCGTCGATCCGGTGACCGAAGTGAATGCGGTGAAGGCGCTGGTCACCGAAGCGGTGGCCGCGGGCTTCTACAACATCGACGTGGACACGTCCACGCTGGTGGATCTCTCCAAGGCCACGCTCGACGAACAGCAGCGTCTCAACTACGAGGTGTGCGTCGACATCACGCGCTTCGTACGTGACGCCGAGCCGAAGGGCGTGACCATCTCCGTGGGTGGCGAGATCGGCGAAGTGGGCACCGAGAACAGCACCCCGGCCGAACTCGAAGCGTTCATGGAAGGCTTCAACCGCACGCTGGCCGCCCAGGCGCCCGGGACGGCTGGGCTTTCGAAGATCTCCGTGCAATCGGGCACGTCGCACGGGGGCATCGTGCTGTCCGATGGATCGATCGCCGAGGTAGCGCTCGATCTCGACACGCTGGAAACGCTGTCGAAGATGGCCCGCGACAAGTACCACATGGCCGGTGCCGTGCAGCACGGAGCCTCCACGCTGCCCGATACGGCGTTCAACAACTTCCCGCGCGTGGAAACGGCCGAGATCCATCTGGCCACGAATTTCCAGAACATCATGTACGATCACATTCCGGCGTCGCTCCGGGACGAGATCTATGCGTGGCTCGATGTGAACGCGAAGGACGAGCGCAAGGAGAAGGACAGCAACGAGCAGTTCTACTACAAGACGCGCAAGAAAGCGATCGGGCCGTTCAAGAAGCAGTTGTGGTCCTTGCCGGCCGACGTACGTGGAGCCCTTGGTGCGGCCTACGACGCGAAGTTCACGTTCCTGTTCACCCAACTCGGGATTGGTGGTACCCGGCAGTACGTCGAGCAGTTCGTGAAGGCTCCCGAGTTGCATCGCCCGCTCCCCGATGGTGCCTCGACGGTGGTCGCGGCCCCGGACGACGCGGATCTTTCGGACTGACGTCAGGTACGCAGTACGGGACGTGGGCGCCGGCGACTGGGTCGGTGTCCACCCCGGACTGTCGGCGCTGCCGTCATCACCTGGAGGTATTTCAACATGGCCCGTGGCTATGACGATGATCGCGTAGTGGTCATCGAGCGCGATGAAAGCGGCAACGGCATCGGGATGCTGCTGCTCGGACTCGCGATCGGTGCCGGTGCTGCGCTGCTGTTCGCTCCCGCGAGTGGGCAGGAAACGCGTGAGCGTCTTTCCCGTGAAGCGCGACGCGCAGGCCGTCGTGTGCGTGAGATCACCGACGATCTGGGTGAACGCGTGGCCGATTCGGTGGAACGTGGACGGTCCGCCGTCGACGACCGGGTAGCCCGGGCGCGCTCGGCCGTGCAGACGCGCGTCGATGCGGTGAACGAGGCCGTGGATGCCGGTCGGGAGGCCGCCGCACAGGCGCGGGCCGACCTCGAACAGGCCGTCGCGGATACCAAGCGGGCCTACAGTGATGGCCGCCGTGCCTACAGCGACCGAGTCCGGCGTCACGCCGACGATGTGGCCCCCCAGACGGATCAGTCTGCTGACGGGACTGCGGCAGAAGGCTGAGAGCTGGTGGGATATCGTCCGCCGCGTGTGGAATCAGAGCGCGGCGGACAATGTCCCATTCCTCGCGGGCGGATTGGCGTTCAACATCCTGCTCGCGCTGGTGCCGTTCGTCCTGCTGCTCATCACGGGCCTGTCGTTTCTGCTGGGCAATCAGCCGGCGGAGGCCGCGGATACGGTCACCGCGCTGGTCGCGCAATTGCTTCCCAACGGTTCGAATGCCGCCGACGCGCTGCTGCGCGGCGTGATCACCGATGTGCTGGAAACCCGAGGCGCCGTCACGCTGTATTCGGCCATCGGCTTCGCGTGGTTCTCCACGCGCCTCTTCGGTTCGCTGCGCAGCGTGCTCTCGCTCATTTTCGACGATACCGATCGCAGCATCGTCGTCGGCAAGCTCTTCGACCTGCTGGCCACGGTGGTGGCGACGATGGCGGTGGTCGTGTACGTGGTGTTCAGCGCGTATCTCGATCTGGCCACCACGCGCGGACTGACCCTGCTGCGCGAGGTGGGGCTGCGCGAATCGGCGATGGGCAGTCTCACGTATGTCGTGGGTCGGATGCTGGCCGTGCTGCTGGTGTTCGGCCTGTTCTACGCGTTGTACCGCGGATTGCCGCGGCGGCGTCCGTCGGTGCGGGTGGCTTTTGTGGGTGGCGCGACGGCCGCGGTGCTGTTCGAACTGGCGCGGCATTTGTTCGCGATCCTGGTGCGCAACGCCGATCCGAGTTCGCTCTACACCGGTACCATCGCAGCCATCGTGGCCGTGGTGTTCTGGACGTATTATGCGGCGTTTCTCTTTCTCATCGGCGGAGAGGTGGCGCAGGCCTACGATCTGCGCCAGCGCGAACTCGCGCGGCTGGCGGAACCTCCGCGGGTGCCGACGACCGCTGCCAAGGGGAAGGGCACTCCTGCGGTGAATCGTTCATCGCCGAAGCCCCGCGCCTGATCCTCCTCTCTTTCTTTCGTCGCTGAAGTCCGTCATGCCCGACATGCTCGATCTGCGCAGTGATACGGTCACCCGCCCCACCGCGGCGATGCGTCGCGCCATCGCCGATGCCGACGTGGGCGACGATGTGCTGGAGGGCGACCCCACGACGATGCGCCTCGAAGCCATGGTGGCCGAACGATTGGGGAAGGAGCGGGCGCTGTTTTTCCCCAGCGGCACGATGGCCAACCAGGCCGCGGTGTGGGTGCACACCACCCCGGGCACCGAGATCCTGATCGATGCCGATGCGCACATCGTGCACTGGGAGATCGCGGGCGCGGCGGCGTTGTGCGGGGTGCAGATCCGTCCGGTGCGCGGCACGACGAGCGTGATGGTGGCCGACGACCTGCGGGCGTCGCTCCGGTCACCCTCCATGCACGCGCCCGAGGCATCGCTGGTGTGTCTCGAGAACACCCACAATGGTGCCGGTGGCGCGATCACGACGCTGGCGGACATGCAGGCGCTGCAGGCCGTTGCGCGCCATGCGGCATTGCCGGTGCATCTCGACGGCGCGCGTCTCTGGAACGCCTCCGTGGCCACTGGCACGTCGCTCGCCGATTTCGCGGCCTGCGCCGACACCGTGATGGTGTCGTTCTCGAAGGGCCTTGGCGCTCCGGTGGGTGCCTGCCTGGCCGGCCCGGCGGATCTCATCGCGAAGGCGCATCGTGTGCGCAAGCGGCTCGGCGGTGGCATGCGACAGAGCGGGGTGCTCACCGCCGCAGCCCTGTATGCGCTGGAGCATCATGTCGACCGGCTCGCCGACGATCACGCGGCCGCGCGCGAACTGGCGGCCATCGTGGACGGCGCCGGCGGCGCCACGGTGGTGCCGCCGGACACGAACATCGTCATGATCGACCTGCCGGTCCCGCGCGCCGCCGATGTAGTGGCCCGCGCCGCCGAGCTGGGCGTGCGCATCAGCATCTGGCACGACCGGCGGGTGCGCGCAGTCACTCATCTCGATGCGCCGGTTGGAGCGGTGGTTCTGGCGGCGCGGCAACTACGGCAGGCACTCGAGGAAGTCTGCGGCTGAGGGGCGGGTCAGACTTTCAGACGGGGTCAGAGGTCAGAGATCAGCCGGTCAGAACTGAGACGGATATAGAGGAATGAGAAATCAGACAACCACGAAATCAGAGGTCTGAGCACTTCGGTCGCTGGTGGATTCTGACGCGAGAGCTTGGCGTTTCTGCGGGGCGCTTTGCGCCCCGGGGGACCCGGGCCGCAGGTCCGGCCAGCGAGGCCTGTGGCGCGCACGGCCCCCTCGACCGCCAGTGCTCAGATTTCTGACCTCGTGGTTGTCTGATCTCTCATCATTCGATCGCCGTCTCAGTTCTGACCTCCTGATTTCTGACTTCTGACCCTGTCTGAAGATCTGAGGCAAGAGGGTCGGACTCCAGAGGCCAAACGCCAGATACCAGACGCGCCCTTTGCCCCCACCGTTCCTCTCGCTATCTTGCATTCGCTCCGGGTCCCGGAGGGCACCAGCCCGCCAACCCCGTCAGGACCCCGAAGGTAGCAGCGGCACGTGGAGTCTGGCGTCGCTTCGTCAGGCCCGGAGCACTGCGCGCGGTAAGCCGCTCTCACGAGCCGGTCTTCCGCGCGCTT
The DNA here is from genome assembly GCF_037190085.1 of Gemmatimonas aurantiaca. Classification (NCBI taxonomy): domain Bacteria; kingdom Pseudomonadati; phylum Gemmatimonadota; class Gemmatimonadia; order Gemmatimonadales; family Gemmatimonadaceae; genus Gemmatimonas; species Gemmatimonas aurantiaca. The sequence goes on along the minus strand of NZ_JBBCJO010000005.1, from coordinate 959,235 downwards.
TTGTTTGTCCAATGGTCGCGCACGAGATCGCCTCGCTCAGGCTTGCCCCTGCGCTGACGTGCGCGATGTGTGATCACCGCAGCGTGCATCCGGGCATGCCTGATTCATCCACCTTTCGATCTCAGGTGGCGACTGATCGCGTCGCAGATCGAATACCTGTGTGTGTCCGATCTGGATTCGGCAAACCGTGAAGGCTTCGGCTTCGCTCCGGCTGTTGTCGACGAAGATGGTGGCGTCCGCAATCGAAGACGCTCGTCGCACCGCTCGTTGCGTTCGTGGAAAACGATTTTCGAGCTTGGTGACGTCCACGGCATGACCACCCTTGGCCACGCGTGTACTCACTCGTCCGATCGAGAGTTGGGCGCTGCTCAACCCCACGAACATCAGGATCACGAAGTAACCCTGCTGCTGCATCTGCACGATCAGATCGGCTTTGGATTCGATCGTGCCATCGGGCCGTTGCAGTCAGTGTGAAAATACGGTCTCCATGGCAAAGGGCACGCCTTTAGACAGCGCCTGGGCCACGAAAGCACTGACGCCATTTTGTGCCACCTGCATCCAGTCGGTGTGACTGTCGCGCAGAGATCTCGCCCATTCGGGAAGCGGATGCTCCAGCCCCGTCTCCGGGAGGATGGACATCATCATCCGATCGGCGTTGATCAGTGGGATCTGCAGGGTGTTGGCGAGCAACTAGTACCACATGGTGGATTTCCCTGAGCCATTGTGACCAGCCAGGATAACCGCCAAGGGCTTGTTTGACGCGCTTTGAGCCTGGAGCAGCGTATCGAGCGCCTGCCCCAGGGATTTCACGGCTCGACTTTGAAGCGGCCGTTCATGAAAACACCCGATTCAATTTTGTCGCCCATCTGCCGAATCACGCGATCGGGGTGGTGGGGATCGACACGGAACAACGGGACATCGGGCATCCTGGCAATATGGACACCGATCTTGGGTATGCCGCGGGCGGCACGCCTCAGTGCCTCACGGCCGCTGGCCACATTTTGTGCGAGCACAGATGGTTGCACCGGGTCCGTCTGGACCGTCACGCCACCGAACTGAACACTCACCATCCCGGAACCTGTTCGATTGGCGTCGATCGTGACCCGTACCCTTTTCTGGGCACCTTTTCGTCGCTTCGGCTGGCTCATAATGGGCGAATCTAGCGCTGAGGAAATACCTGTCCAGCGTGCCGGATGTCGTAGCCTTCGTGGGGAACACCGTCCGTAGGCGAAACCCATGCTGACGGACTTATATCGGTAGATGTTTCCGAGACAGGCCTACCCCGTCCACTTTCGGGGGATCCCGTGGGTCGCATTCCTGGACGCGTTCCCGTCCAGTCAAGGCCGTCCCGGGAATCGGTCGGCCCGCTAGATTGCCCGCATGTCGCTCGCTCTCGCCCGCAAGTATCGCCCGCGCAACTTCGCCACGGTCGCGGTGCAGGACCATGTGGCCAATACGCTCAAGGGGGCCATTGCCCGCGGGCGCGTGGCGCACGGTTACCTGCTGTGCGGTCCCCGCGGCACCGGCAAGACCACGCTCGCGCGCGTGCTGGCCATGGCGCTCAATTGCGAGCGGCGCGGCGAGCCCGAACTGCAGGGCGAACCCTGCGGACAGTGCGCCAGCTGCCAGCGCATCTGGAGCGGATCGGCCTCGCTCGACGTGGTCGAGATCGATGCCGCGTCCAATCGTGGTGTCGATGACGCGCGCGAACTGCGGGAACGTGCCATGTATGCCCCGTCCGGCGATGATCGCTACAAGGTCTACATCGTCGACGAAGCGCACATGCTCACGCGCGAGGCGTGGAACGCGCTGCTGAAAGTGCTCGAGGAACCGCCGCCGCGTGTGGTGTTCGTTTTCGCCACCACCGAACCGCAGAAGATCGCGCAGGCTGCCGCACCGGTGCTCTCGCGACTCCAGCGGTTCGATCTCAAGCGCATCGGGCCGGCGGAGATCCGTGAACGTCTCGCGGCCGTGCTCACCGAAGAGCAGGTGGCCTTCGAGATGGATGCGCTGGCCATGATCGCTCGCGCTGCCGATGGCGGACTGCGTGACGCGCTGTCACTCACCGACCAGGTGTTGTCCCTGGGGGAGAGTGCCGCGGTCACGGCGGAGCGCGTGCAGACCGCGCTCGGCCTCATTCCCGACGACGAGTATCTCGCGCTGCTCGACATGGTCGCCGACCGGCGCGCCGCCGAGGTGTTTTCGGCCGTGCAGCGTCTGGCCGATGCCGGCGTCGATTTTGTGCTGGTGCTCTCGGGGCTCGGCGATCTGCTGCGGGCGCAACTCGCCATCGAACTGGGCGGCGTGCCGCCCGAGTTGCCGGAGCGCATGCGCGCCGCGCTCGCCGAGCGCAAAGGACGTCTGGCGGCGAACGATCTGCTGCGCATGCTGCACGCGCTGCTCGAACTCGAGCCCATGTACCGGCGCAGTGGTCAGCCACAGTTGTTGCTGGAGACATTGCTCGTGCGGTTCGCGCTGCTCGATCGCACCATCGAGTTGCAGGAAGTGCTGCAGGGGTTCGGCAGCGGCGGCCGCGAGGATCCGCCGCGGCGGGCGGCGCATGAAACCCGCGTGGCTCCCGCGTACGCGATGGCGCCGGCGGCCTCGTCGTTCGTGACGCCGCCGCCGACCGTGCCCTCAGCGACGGCCCAGACGGCAACACCGCCACGAACACCGGCATCGGCGCCGAGCGCGCCACCCATCCCCACCCCACGCCCCGCCACGCAGCAGGTCGCCGATGCGGCGGCGGCCGCGCAGGAAGCCGCCCGCAGCGCGCCGCCACGGGCCCCCTCAGGGCCGCCGCCGGATATCGACCGGGTGGGCGCGCGCTGGCGGGATGTGGCCGATACGCTGCGGCAGAACGGACGGGGCATGCTCGCCCAGGCCGTGGAGCGCCTCATTCCCATGACGATCGCCCCGAACGGGACGCTCACGCTGGGGTATGACCCGCTCGACGACACTTTCGCGCAGGCCGTCGAAAAATCGCGGGCCGATGTGCTGGCCGCCGTGCAGGGCATGTTCGACGGTCTCACGGCCCTCGTCCTCAAACCGCACACCCCGGCCGCCGCCGCGCCGTCGCGTGATACCACTGTGCGCATGACCGCGCACGATGTGCAGCGGCAGCGCACCGAGCAGATCGCCTCGCGGAACGCGCTGCTCGACGCGGCCGTCAAGGCGCTCGACTTGGAACTGCTGGACTGAGCGGGCCGGCCGGGCTCCGGGGTTCCTCCCGAACCCACGCCCCCAAACCCACACCCGCAGTTCCCCCCGGACTCACTCCCCACAACCCATAACCGCAGTCCTCAATGGATCTCTTCAAGATGCTGGGCCAGTTCAAGGACATGCAGGCGCGCATGCAGACGATGCAGGACGAGATGTCGCAGCGCACCTTCACCGCGTTGGCTGGTGGCGGCATGGTCACGGCCGATGTCGACGGCAAGATGCAGCTCAAGCGCATCAAGCTCGATCCGACCGTCGTCAATCCGGCCGATCTCGAAATGCTCGAGGATCTCATCGTCGTGGCCGTGGCCGAAGCGCAGAAGAAGGCCGCCGACGCCATGCAGATGGAGTTGCAGAAAGTGACCGGCGGGATCGACCTCCCGTTCAAGCTGCCGTTCTGACGAACGGCCGTCCTCCGGGTTGCCATGTCGGTCATCGACGAACTCACCAACGAACTCGCCCGGCTTCCGGGAATCGGACGCAAAACGGCACTGCGGCTGACGTACCATCTGTTGCGTCAGCCGTCGTCGCAGAGCCGGAAGCTGGCGGAGGCGCTCGTCGCGCTCACCGAACGGGTGCGTCCCTGCGAGCGGTGCCACAACCTCACCGAATCCCCGCTGTGTGCGCTGTGCACCGATCCGCGTCGCGATCCGACCACGCTCTGTGTGGTGGAGCAGGCCAGCGACATCGCGTCGATCGAGCGCGCCGGGGAGTTCCGGGGGCTGTACCACGTGTTGGGCGGGCGGCTTTCGCCGCTGGACGGCGTGGGCCCTGAGGATCTGACCGTGGCCGCGCTGTTGGCCCGTCTCGAGCCGGACGGGGTACGGGAAGTGATCCTGGCCACCAATCCGTCGCTGGAAGGCGAAGCCACCGCGCTGTATGTCCAGCGCCAGTTGACCGGAATGAGTCGGAGCCTGGTGGACGGCGGAGCCATCCGGGTTACCCGGATCGCCCGCGGTCTGCCCGTGGGTGGAGACCTCGAATATGCCGATGGTGTGACGATCGCTCAGGCGCTCGCGGCCCGGCGGGAGATGTGATGCGGCGTTCCAGAACGATTGGATGGGTGCTGGCCAGCGTGGCCATCGGGGCGGCGGTGGGGGTGCTGGGGTGGAGCGTACAGCTGCATCGGCACCGTCGGTCGCTGTTTCATGCCGCTCCCCGCAAGCGATTGGCGGCACTCGGTTACCTTCGCGCCCACCCGAGCGTTGATAGTGCGCGGCTACTCCGGGACTATCTGGCCTGGGAGTCGCATCCGTTGCTGCGACGCCGGGCTCAGAGGGTTCTGCGGCGCACGGAGCGGCTGTTACGTTCTTAGCGGGGGCTCAGCGGCCCCCGTGGTGCCGGCGGTGTGATACGATCGTGCGGAAGGTCACGCGGTCGATCACCGGAGACCGGCCCACCGTCCGAGCCTTTCGCCATCATCGTTCATGCCCATCGGCGCCGCCACCTGGTCGTTCACCGAGGACGACTTCGGGGCCATCACGATCACGCTCCAGCGGTTCCTGTACGACGCCAAGGCGCGCTGCGCACTGCTCGTCGACCGGAGCGGTCAGCTCGTCGCGACGGTGGGCGAGCCCCCCAATTTCGACGCCACGGCCTTCGCGACCCTCACGGCGGCCGATTTCAGCGCCAATGACCAGCTGGCCCGTCTGATCGGAGAGAGCGACTTCAACGTCCTCTTCCACCAGGGCGAGCGGGAATCGATGTATCTGGCCGACATCGCGCGGCGCGTCATTCTGGTGGTGCTGTTCGACAATCGCACCACACTGGGACTGGTCCGGCTCCGCATGAAGAGTGCGGTCGACGAGCTGACCCGCATCTTCGAAGGCGTCTTTGCCCGCGGCAGCGCGGCCGAGGCGGCGCCCCCGGGCTTCCTGGCCGGCGCGGAAGACGAGATCGACCGGCTCTTTCAGTAAGGACGCGCTGCGATGTCGATGATCAACTACGCGTCCCGCGAGATCAACTGCAAAATCGTCTTCTACGGACCCGGGCTGGGCGGCAAGACCACCAACCTCGAGTACGTGTACGGCAAGGTGTTGCCCAACACCCGGGGCAAGCTCATTTCGCTGGCCACCGAGACCGAGCGCACGCTCTTTTTCGACTTCCTGCCGGTCGATCTGGGCACGATCCGTGGCTTCCGCACCCGATTTCACCTCTACACGGTGCCCGGGCAGGTCTACTACAATGCGAGTCGAAAGCTCATCTTGAAGGGAGTGGATGGAGTGGTGTTCGTCGCCGACTCGCAGGCCGAGCGGGCAGAAGCCAATCTCGAGTCCATGCAGAACCTGTATGACAACATGGCGGCGTATGGGTATGATCTCACCCGGATGCCGTTCGTCATCCAGTACAACAAGCGCGATCTTCCCAACGCGGCGTCGCTGGCCGAGCTGCAGACCATGCTCAACCCGGGCTGGGAAGTCACGGATCCCACGCGGATGCGTCCGATGGCCGATCCGTTCCGCCCCGGTGAGTACCTGGTGAGCCAGTTGCCCACCGGCGAGTGGGTGGAGCGTGTGCCGTACTTCGAAGCTGTTGCGGTCACCGGGGATGGGGTCTTCGATACGCTGAAGGCCGTCTCCAAGCTGGTGCTCAAGACACTCGCCTGACCCTTCCGCCGGCGCGGAACGGCGGCGCGTGACGCGGGCACCGTCCTCCGGATGTTGTCCTGCCTCCCGCTACTCCCGCGCACGTGAACCTTCCCAACGCGATCACCGTCGGCCGCATCGCTCTGACGCCTCTGATTGCGTGGCTGCCGTTCACCACGTCGTGGACGGCCCGCCTCGTGGCGTTCGTGCTGTTCCTCGTCGCGGCCATCACCGACTACTGGGACGGCCATCTCGCGCGGCAGCGCAATCTCGTCACCGACCTCGGGCGTCTGCTCGACCCGTTGGCCGACAAGCTGCTGCTCGTGGCCACGCTGGTGCCGATGTATTTCCTGCAGCGGCATCCGCAGTTCATCGTGTCCGATGCGGCGTATGTCGCCAGCGGCAGTGCCGACGCCTCGCCGTTTCTCTTTGCGACGCCGTTCGGGCATGTGTCGCTGCCGCTCTGGATCGTATTGGTGGTCCTGGGGCGCGAGGCGTTCATGACGGTGTTCCGGCAGATTGCCGCGCGGCGCGGTCTCGTGATCTCGGCCATCGGTCCGGCCAAGTGGAAGACCACGTTCCAGAGTATCTGGCTGGGGGCGGCCTATTTCTGGTTCTTCGCGCTGACGCTCGCGGTGCGCGAAGGGTGGCAGAACGACTCGGCGTGGCAGGCCTTTGCGTGGTTCAATGGATTCGTGGGCATCACCAGCATGCTGGGCGCGGTGGCCCTCACGTTGTATAGCCTGTGGTTGTATCTGCGGCGGTATGGGCCGCAGGTGATGCGGCTCGCCTGAGCGCATCTTTTCCTTTCTTCCCGGAGCATGGCGTGAAGCGATTGGTACTCGCGGCATTGGTGTTGGCGATGGCGTGCGGTGGTGACGGCAACTCGTCGACGGGACCGAAGAGTTCCGGTGGAGTGACCGCAACGATCGATGGGACGGCCTTCTCAGCCGATCTCGCCGTCCAGGCGACACGCGCCGGCAACGTCCTCGCGTTCGGCGCGGTCAGCGGCAACTCCCGTCAGTTGAACTTCTCACTGGTCAATGTCACGGCCGCGGGCACCATCCCGGTGGGTACCGGCACCGGTGCTCACACGATCACGTATACGGAAGGCACCAAGGCGTGGGTCACCAGCATGGTGGGCGGCTCGGGGAGTGTCGTCATCACCACCCTCACCGCCAACCGCGCGGTGGGAACGTTCTCCTTCACCGCCATTCCCTCCACCAATACGGGCGCGGCGGGCAACAAGGCCGTGACGGCCGGCAGCTTCGACGTGAAGTTCTGAGTGGCGTTCCGAGTCCGGGTGCCCTCATCCGAGGGCAACACCGTCCATCAGGGCCTGCGTGATCTCTGCCGCCGGCACCTCGCGACACCCGGTGGTGTTCTGACCGGCCCAGAGTGACGAGAAATCATCACGCTGTTCCCTCTCCGCGGCGGCACGCAGTGCGGTGATGGCCGCCGTGGCGAGGGGGAAGGCCGGCGCGAGGGGGCTCATCGGGCCCAGTTCACGCATCACGCGATTGAACATTCCCCGCGCGGGCCGGCCGGTGAGCAGGTTGGTCACTGCGGTGAGCGCGGTGCGGCTTTCGTCACGCAATGCACGGCGATGTAGGGGCGTGGTGTGCACTTCGGGGCACAGCAGATACGACGTCCCCACCTGCACACCCGCTGCTCCGAGCGCCACGGCCGCGACCACACCGCGGGAGTCGGCGATCCCGCCCGCCGCGATGACCGGCACGCGCACCGCCCGCACCACCTGGGGCAGCAGGGCAAAAGTCCCCGACTGGCCGCAGAGATCGTCGGACAGAAACATGCCGCGATGCCCACCGGCTTCGAGTCCCTGCGCGATGATGCCGCTCACGCCACGGGCTTCGAGCCAACGTGCTTCATCGACCGTGGTGGCGGTGGACAGGATCTTCGCGCCCCATCCGCGCACGCGTTCGAGCAATGCCGGCGCCGGCAGACCGAAATGAAAACTGACCACCGCGGGCCGGAAGGGCTCCAGCGCATCGGCCACGTCGTGATTGAAGGGGACCCGACCCGGTCCCCGCGGAATCTGCTGTGGATCGACACCGAACTCTTCGAAGTACGGGGCCAACGCCGCACGCCACGCGTCCTCGCGCGATTCGTCGGAAACGGGTGGTGCGTGGCAGAAGAAGTTGACGTTCACCGGCCCGTGCACATCCCGCGTGACGTGCGTGAGTTCCGTCTCCATGGCCGTGGGTGCCAGCGTCGCGCAGGGGAGCGAACCCAGCCCACCGGCGTTTGTCGTGGCCACCGCCAGCGCAGCCCCCTGCACACCAGCCATCGGCGCCTGGATGATGGGCAGGCGGGAGTCGAACAGGTGATGCAGTGTGGCCGCGCGCATGGCACAGTCTCCGGAAGAATGAGGCAGCGGTGTTCAGGCGATCTCCAGGCGATCTCCATGGGGCTCGAGGCATCACAATGGGATCACGCGATATCGGTCGGCATCCGTCGATATCACGCAATATCGGTGACGGCGACTCAGGGACGCGATAGTTTCCCGTGATATGCACGCCAGGCATGCCACCGATCATCCCGCCATCCAGGACTTCCTCGACCACTTCAGTGCGATGATGGAACCGGAGGGGCTGCCACGCCCCGCCGGCCGGATGCTCGGGGTCTTCTTCGTGGAAGGAGGACCGCTCACGGCCGAGGAACTCGCCGAGCGGCTGCAGATCAGTCGCAGCAACGTGAGTACCACCGTGCGGATTCTGGAGTCGCTCGGCGTGGTGCATCGCACGCGGCTTCCCGGCGAACGCACCGATCGGTTCCGGCTGCACGACGACCCCTTCGTGCCCATGCTGCAGGCCAGCGTGGTGCGCGCGACCCGGATGCGGGATCTGGTGCAGGGATGTCGCACGGCCTTGCCGGCGACGCTCAAACCCGCTGCCCAGCGACTGCTCCCGCTGGAGCGGTTCTTCGGATATGCCGCGAACTGGCTCGCCGAGATGGCGGGCGCCTGGCCCGGAGCGCGGCGCCCGCGGTGATCCCGTCAGGCAGCGGGTGGTGATGGGAATAGAGTGGTCATATATTTCTGATTATTCAGAAACATCAGAACATTGGACATACTCACCCCATCCCTCATGCGTCGCCGTCATCTCTTCGAAATCGCCGATCAGTCCTGGTGTCCCCGCGTCGTTCGCGACGGGGTGACCGACTATCTCCGGCACGCCATCACGGTGGGCAATGCGTACGGACCGGCGGTGCCGCACCTGGCCGGGTTGCTGCATCGCACGGGGCGGAACGACATCGTCGATCTCGCGGCCGGTGGCGGAGGCCCATGGCAGTCACTCCTCCCGGCGCTTGCCGCCGAAGGTGTGGCCCCCACGATCACGCTCACCGACTGGCATCCGAATCTCGAGGCGTTCGCGCGGGCGGCACACGACATGCCCGGACGGGTGCAGGGGGAGCGGCGCGCGGTGGATGCGCGGCGGGTGCCGGCCGATCTCCGCGGCGTGCGCACCATGTTCTCGGCGTTGCATCATTTCGAAGAGGACGAGATCGTCGCGATGTTGCGGGATGCCGAGCAGGCCGGCGAGCCGTTCGCGGCGTTGGAAGCCACGCATCGCAGTGTCAAGGCACTGCTGATCACCTGCCTCACGCCAATCCTGGTGCTGCTGTTCACGCCGGCCATCCGGCCGTTCCGGTGGTCACGCCTGCTGTTCACCTATCTCATTCCGCTCATCCCGTTGACCGTATTGTGGGACGGCCTCGTCTCATGCTTGCGGACGTATACCCCCGCGGAACTCGACGACATCGCTCAGCGCGCCGGTGTGCAACACACGCGCTATGAATGGCGGGCAGGAGAATCGGGCGGCGGGCCGCTGCCGGTCACCTATCTCATCGGTCTGACGCGTTCCAACGCCCCAGCGAGGACCTGATGCCGGGGCTGCGCACGGATCAACTGGCCATAGCGGCCGGCCGCCGCAGGACGGTCTCGTCCACGAAGAACTGTTCGGCGAACAGGTCGGCGGGAACAGGTCGACCGAAGAAGTACCCTTGCCCCTTCTCACAACCCAGCAGCTTCAGGAAATCGCGTTCGGCGCGACTCTCGATGCCCTCGGCGGTGACCCGTAGTTCGAGATCGCGCGCGAGGGCGATGAGCGCCATCACGATGGCCCGGTCCTTGTCGGAGGTCTGCACCACCTGCGTGAAGCTCTTGTCGATCTTGATGTGCGTCACCGGGTAGTCGCGCAACATCGTGAGGGAGGCGAAGCCGGTGCCGAAGTCGTCGAACGACAACTGGATGCCGAGACGTCGCAGCTCCTCCAGTTGCTGAGCGACACAGCGATTGCCTTCGAGCGCGATATTCTCGGTGATCTCGAGTTCCAGGGCCGCGGCCGGCAGGTCATGGGTCTGCAGCACCGTCTGTACGATGCCCGGCAGATCGCCGGACCGCAGTTGTGCGGCGAACAGATTCACACTCATGCGGAAGTCGGGGTGCGTGCGGCGCCATTCGGCTGCCTGCGCACACGCGGTTTCGAGAATCCACCGACCGGTGGGCACGACGAGGGGGCCGTTCTCCAGGGCGGGCAGAAACGCGGCCGGTGACAACCAGCCGCGCTCCGGGTGCTTCCATCGGATGAGTGCCTCGGCGCCCACCAGGGCATTGCTCTTCAGATGGAACTGCGGCTGATAGAACAAGGCGAACTCCTGGCGCTCGAACGCACGATGCAGTTCGGCTTCGTGCATGCGTCGCGCTTCCGCCTGGGAACGCAGACCCGGCTCGAAAACGAAACTGCCGCCCCGTCCCACGATCCGGGCGCGAAACAGCGCGAGTCTGGCGGCACTCACGAGGTCCTCGAACGAGACGGCGTGTTCCGGCAGAAAGGCCAGCCCGCAGTTGCCCGTGAGGCGCACTTCCTGACCATTCACGACGAGCGGCCGGGCAATGGTGGTCCGGATGGTCTGTGTCACGCTCTCCATGCGGCAATGGTCGCAGGGGCCGGCAAGCAGCGCCGCAAATTCCCCGGTGCCGATGCTGTAGAGCGTCACCCGATCGGGGAGCGCCCGCACGAGGCGATCGGAGACGGTGGCCAACGCGGTGTCACCGGCGGCATGCCCCAACGTCGTGCTGATATCGGCGAAGCCATCGAGATCGGCCACGATGAGAGAGAGAGGCGCCCCGTCCGCAATGGCCCCGTTGATCGCGCGACGGAGTGGCAGATGGTTCGGCAGCCCCGTCAGTGCATCGTAGTTGGCAAAATGGTGGAGCGCATCGTGCTCACTGCGTTTGGCCGAGATGTCGAGCACGATGGCCGCGAACTGCATCTGATCCCCTTCGAACCATCGCGTCCAGAAAATCTCGGCCGCGAAGTGCTCGCCGCTCGCCCGGAGCCCGGTCATCAGGGTCGATTCCCCGGTCGGCACCGCACCGGCCAGCACCCGCTCGATGCCCGCGCGGACCTTGGGGCGGTCCTCCTCGGCGACGAGTCGTTCGATGGAGTGGCCGACGATGGCGGAGGCCTGATGATCGAAGATGGTGGAGGCGGCCGGATTCCACTCGGTGATCCGGCCGTCCGCGTCGAAACACAGGATGGCGTTGGGGGAGGCCGTGGCGGCGGCCTCGAAACGATTGCGTGGACTTGCCACGGCGGTCTGCAGCCGACGCAACTCCAGCTTGTCCATCACCATGGCGGCCATGGCTTGCAGCCGCACCTGATCGGCGTGGGGAAACGCGGCATGCGGCTCGTTGTCGATCACACACAGCGCGCCCAGCACCTGGCCCGCCGGTGTGCGCAGCGGTGTTCCCGCATAGAAGCGGATCATGCCGCCGGAGACGAGGGGGTTGTCGTGGAAACGCACGTCGAGCGTGGCGTCCTCGATCACCATCACATCGTCCTGCAGAATGGTGTGGGCACAGAACGAGACATCCCGCCCCGGATCGTACGTATCGATCCCGAGGCTGGAGATCAGGCGGACCGACTCGTCGCCGATGATGTTCACCGCGGCGACGGGGCAGTCGAACATGCGGGCCGCCATGTCGACGATGGAGTCCAACGTCTCCACCCGTCCGGAATCGAGCGCATATTCCGTGATCGCCTGCAGACGGGCGGTTTCGTCAATGGCCTTCGTGGGGCATCTCATGCGGGTCTCCTCCGGCAACAACCACATCCACTAGCGACCGACAGACGAACGACTGCGTGCCCGTCGTACCAATACGTTCCGATCCGGTGACGGACGCAGGTGCTGCGTGCAGCTCGTGTCGTCCTCTCGTCAATCAGACCGGTAGGTGACGATTCTGCCATCGCTTGCGCAACCACGTTGTGACGGGGACGCGTGACGATGCCGATCGCCCTCATCCGATTCTCCACGTCCGACCGTCATAGATCCTCCCATGCACATCGAAATCGTCACCATCGGCGACGAACTGCTGCTCGGCTTCACCATCGATACCAATGCGGCACATATCGCGCGGGAGTTGGCATCACTTGGCGTGCGCATCGTACGCCGCGCAACATGTGGCGATGATGCCGATGCGATCGCGGCGGCCGTGCGGGAAGCGCTCGATCGCACGGGGGCCGTGATCACCACGGGCGGACTCGGCCCCACCGCGGATGACATGACGAAGCCGGCCATCGCCTCGATCTTCGGCAAGGGCATGGTGATGGACGCCGACATTCTGGCCGGTCTCGAGGAGCGCTGGCGCAGGCGGTTCGGTCATGCGCTGCCGGTGAGCAACCGCCAGCAGGCGCTGGTGCCGGAGGGGTGTACCATTCTTCCCAATCGGCATGGGTCCGCGCCGGGCATCTGGCTCGAAGACGGACGTGGACGATGGGTGGCGATGTTTCCGGGCGTGCCGCGCGAATTGCGAGGCATGCTGGCCGACACGCTCATTCCGCGGTTGCGGGACCGTTTGCCGAACGACGGTCCCGTCATCCGCAGTCGCACGCTGCGCACGGCGAACATCGCGGAGTCGGCGCTCGCGGACCGGCTGGGCGATCTGGCACGCGGCGTGAATGGTCTGCCGCTGGCATTTCTGCCCGGCAACGATGGGGTCGATCTGCGTCTGACGTCGTGGGTGTTGCCGGCCCGGGAAGCGGAAGCCACGCTCGACGCGGCCGCGGCACGCATCCGCGGGAAGGTGGACCGCTTCATCTATGGCGAAGGTGACGACGACCTTGCGGCACTGATGCTGGCCGAGTGCGCAGCCCGCAATCTGACCATCGCGGTGGCCGAGAGCTGCACGGGCGGGATGCTGGGGCAGCGTCTGACAGCCATTCCGGGGTCGAGCCGGTCGGTGCAGGGCGGTGTGATCGCGTACGCGAACGACGTGAAGATTCGTGAGCTCGGTGTACCGGCTGAGGCCATCGACACACACGGGGCGGTGAGTCGGGAGGTGGCGCTGGCGATGGCCACCGGTGTCCGGCAGCGTTTTGGCACCGGCGTCGGGATCGGCATCACGGGTATCGCCGGACCGGACGGTGGCACGCTGGAAAAGCCGGTGGGTACCGTGTGGGTGGCGATCGATCTCGAAGGGGAGGTCCGCGCCGTTCGTGCCCTGTTGCCGGGCAACCGGGCAGAGATCCGCTATCGGGCCGCGCAGCTCGCCCTCGACCGGCTGCGGCTGATGCTGACCCGGACCGTGGAAGACGGTGAGAACGGGTGGACGGCGCAGGGAACGGAGACGGGGCCCCAGACGCCCTGACCTCCGACATCGCATGCCTGCTATCTTGCAGGGTAACGCAGGAACCTTTGCGCGGGCACTTCCGTAGTGCCCGCATGCACTGTCGACACATTTGCCATGACTGATCCCAACGCGACGGCGCCGGAGGCGCCTCTCGAGTCCCCCCTCACCGACGCGTCGGCGTCGGCCGATCCCGTCGACGATCGCCAGCGCGAGCTCGACGAGGCGAAGGACAAGTATCTGCGGCTGGCCGCCGAGTTCGAGAATTTCCGCCGCCGGGCCGTGAAGGAACGGCAGGAAGCGGGCTGGCGGGCCCAGGGCGACCTCGTGCGCGGTATTCTCGACGCACTGGACGATCTCAACCGGTTCGCCAACGTCGACCCGGCCACGGTGGACGCGAAGACCGTGGTGGAGGGGGTCGGCCTGGTGGAGAAGAAGTTGTTCAAGTCGCTCGCCGGTCATGGGTTCGAAGTAGTCGATCCCACGAACCATCCGTTCGACCCGGCACTGCACGAAGCGGTGAGCACGACGCCCGCGGCAGGCCCCGAAGAAGACGGCATGGTGGCCATGTGCTTCCAGGCGGGTTATGTCATCAACGGGCACGTTCTGCGCCCGGCGCGTGTGGTGGTCAAGCAGTGGACAGGCGCCTGATCACCGACGTCGTCACGATCCCCGTCACGACGCTCGTCGTCACGACTTTCGTCATACATGGCCAACGGCACTGACTACTACGCGGTTCTCGGGGTCTCGTCGAATGCAACCGCCGACGAGGTCAAGAAGCAGTACCGGCGGCTCGCGAAGCAGTATCATCCCGACGCGAACCAGAACGATCCCAAGGCCGCCGAGCGTTTCAAGGAGATCTCCGAGGCCTACAACGTCATCGGTGACGCCGAGAAGCGGAAGCAATACGACGACATGCGCCGACTGGGCGCTTTCGGCGGGGTGGGCGGCTTCAGTCAGGGCGGGGCCCGATCGTCGTCGCGGCCCGGCGGGTTCGGCGGAACCGGGCCCGGACAGGCCGGCGCCGGCACGTTCACCGATTTTGATGTCGGTGGAATCGGCGGACTCGGGGATCTCTTCTCCTCGATGTTCGGCGGGGGAGCCGCGCGCGGACGCAACAAAGGGCCGGAGCGCGGACAGACGGTCGAACAGACGGTCGAGGTGCCATTCCGTGTCGCGGCGACGGGGGGCAAGGTCCCCGTGGAGATCGAGGTCAACGAAGAGTGCGCGATGTGCCATGGCAGTGGCGCTGCGCCCGGTGCCCAGCTCAAGCCCTGCGGTGAATGTGGCGGGCGTGGGGTGATCTCGTTCGGCCAGGGAAGTTTCGCCGTCAATCGTCCATGCCCGGTGTGCATGGGACGCGGCAGTGTTCCCAGCGAACGTTGCCCGGCCTGTCGGGGTACAGGGGAAGCGCGCGTGCGTCGCAAGGTGCTGATCACCGTGCCGGCCGGCGCGGAGTCGGGGCACAAGGTCCGGCTTCGTGGGCAGGGCGGCAAGGGCGCGTCCGGTGGACAGGCGGGGGATCTCGTCATCACGTTCGATGTGCTGCCCGATCGTTTCTACAAGCGTGATGGACTGGATCTGATCGCCACGGTGCCCATCAACGTGGCGCAGGCCACGCTGGGGTCGCGTATCAGCGTGCGCACACTCGATGGCAAGAAGGTGGCGCTCCGTATCCCCGCCGGCACCTCGGCGGGCAAGCGTTTCAAGATCTCGGGGCAGGGCGTGGAGAAGGACGGCAAGAAGGGAGACATGCTGGTCGAAGTCACCATCACCGTGCCGGACACGCTCAACGAAGCACAGGAGAAGGCGATGCGGGATTTTGCCGAGGCGAGTGGTCTCAAGTACTGAGCCCGTGCGCACACCGCGCGGGATTCGAGGAGGGGTGCCGATGCGGATGGCCCTGGGAAAACTGCCTCTGGTGGCACTGTTGTGCGTGGGCGGCGTCATGCCGGTCGTCGCGCGCGCACAAGCCGACCCCCGGACCGACGAGGCCCATCGCGATGCGTCCGACTCCTCGTGGCAGTTCGAACAGTGCATGGGCGGCATCACGTATGGGGCGCCCCTCAAATGGGCGCTCTCGTACGGCATGGGCTTGGTGCACGAGTCCACCTCACACGATCTCTGTTTCCTCGGCGCCGCCAAGATCGGTTTCGGCGGTGCTGGATTCTCCACCGGGCTCGCCAGTTCGCTGGGACCATTCGGCAGTGGCATGGCCGTGACGGGCGGCGTGTTGCGCACGTTCAATGACCCCATGGGGGCACTGGCCAAACGCACCTACGTGGGCGGCTCCGTGCACATCTGGCCCGTGCTCGGTCTCGGGGGCGAGATCGGCGTGTATCGTCGCCTGGGTGCCGACGCGCCGGGCACGACGCAGGGGCGTGGTCTCATCGTGTGGTCGGCGGGGTTCGGTTTCTGAGGGCGTGACTGGCCCTACATTCTCACCTTCTCGATGATTCTCACCAGATCGGCCAGCGATTGCGCTTGCATCTTGCGCATGGCATGGCTGCGGCGGACCTTGACGGTGATTTCACTGAGATCCAACTGTGCCGCGATCTGCTTGTTGAGCAGCCCACGCACGACCAGGCGCGTGACATCCTGTTCGCCCGGCGTCAGGGACATCCACCTGGCTTGCAACTCGGCGGCGGCGTCCTCCTCTCGTCGTTGCGCCCGATTCTTCTCGATGCCGTGCTGAATGGCGTCCAGCAGATTCTGGTCACGGAACGGTTTCGCAAGGAACTCGATCGCACCGTTCTTCATCGCCTCGACGCCCATCGGGATGTCGCCATGGCCTGTAATGAACACCACGGGAAGCCCGATCTTCAACGCAACCATCTGGCGATGAAAGTCCATGCCGCTCTGACCCGGCATGCGGACATCCAGCACCAGGCATCCCGGCGCGTCCTCCCTCTCGTGCGCCAGAAACTCCCGGGTCGAACCAAAGGTTCGAACCCTCAGCCCCACTGAGGCGAACAGGTCCTCGAGCGCGGCGCGCACGGAATGATCGTCGTCGATCACGTAGACGACGGGGCTCGATGGGTCTGCTGTCGATTTGGCCATCATGTGTCTGCCTCTATCGTGTCGTGGGGACACTGAACCGAAAAACTGCGCCGCCTTCTTTGATCGGCTCCGCCCATATCTGCCCACCGTTGGCTTCGATGATTGCGCGGCTGATGCTCAGGCCGACCCCGATGCCTTCCTCTTTCGTCGTCCAGAAGGCCTCGAACAGATGCTCGTACACGCCGGCGGGAAGACCGATGCCACGGTCGTAGACGGACAGCAGAATCAGGCCGTCCTTGAGTTCTGACGCGATCCGAATGCTGCGCCTGGACGTCGCGGTCGAGGCCATCGCCTCGATCGCATTCAGCATGAGGTTGCCGACGACCTGCTGTACCTGGACCCGATCCGCCACGGCCGGAGGCAGATCAGGGCTGAGATTCGTCATCAGCAGAATGTCGTTGCGTTCCATCTCGCTCTGCGAGAGCGAGACGACTTCCAGGATGGCTTTGTTGAACTCGAATTCGCCTGTGTGGGGTGGCTCTCCCCTGGTGAGGCTCCGCACGCGCGCGATGATGTTGCTGGCGCGGCCCGCGTCGCTCAGGATTCGATCGAGGGCCTGGCGTGCCTTGTCCAGATTCGGCGGATCCTGTGCAAGCCAGCGTTGACAGGCATTCCCGCTCGTGACGATGGCGGCCAACGGTTGATTGACTTCGTGTGCAATGGATGTCGTCAGTCCTTCCAGGCTCTTGACGCGCGTGATACGCATGAGCTGCGCCTGCGCGTCGTGTGCCGACGCTGTCGCGGTTTCCATCTTCAGGATGAGATAGGTCGTCAGCACGATGGCCGCGATGCTGATGCCGGTGTTGATCAGACCTGCGCGGTAGTCACCATGCGGGGTGATACCGAAGCTGAGCACGGTTATCGCGATGCAGATGGCGGTCAATACGATCAGCGCGCGACGACTCAACCCGCTCGCTGCCGTCATGATGACTACCGCATAGAACACCGCTGCCGCGACCTCGTAGCTCGTGGCCGTGTCGGCTGCGAAAATGCCCGCCATGACGAACCCCATGAGAACAAATCTCAGGAGGCGATGGACCCGCGGTGACGTTTGCGTTTGATCCGTCTGCATAAGGTACCTGGTGATCGCTTGAAGCTCCGAGAGACTGGCGCCAGGGGTACGTCCATCGGGGATAGGCTATCACGGCGACCCCGGTTCTGGCCATATGCGGACGGCCCTCTCAGCTTTCGTCGCTGGCATTCCAGAATATCTGCTGCACGCCGGGAATGTCCTCTGCCTGCTTCATCACGAGATCGAGTTCTTCCGCCTGCACAGCGGTGGCGTACAAGGTGAACTCGATTTCCACGCTCTCGTCGCCGAACGGATGATCGTCGATCTGGCGAGCGGGGTAGCTGGCATCCTCCAGAATCTCGGCCACCTTTTCCCGGATATCGGACTGAAGGTCGCATGAGCAAATGACGATGACCATATAGGTGGCCTCGCCTGTCTCCTCGCGAAAGGGACGGCGATTGATGCGATTCACCACCGGGCGCAGCAGGGTATTGCTCGCGAGCACGAACAAGGATGCGAGTCCGGCTTCCCCCAACAGCCCGGCACCGGCACAGGCCCCCACCGCGCCGGACCCCCATAGCGTCGCCGCCGTGTTCAATCCGGAGATGCTCGCGCCTTCCTTCATGATGGCACCGGCGCCGATGAAGCCGATGCCGGAGACGACGTAGGCCACGATATGAATCGGAGTCTGTGACCCGCCGTTCATCTCGAACAGCCGGGCGCCCAGCGATACGAAGATGGCCGCCCCGACGGCCACTAGGGTATTCGTGCGGAGCCCCGCCGTGCGCTGTCGGACCTGCCGCTCGATACCGATCAGCGCTCCGAGAACAAAGGCGGTCGAGAGATTGACGAACATGGGCGCCAATGCGCTCACGCTGCGGAAGTGGAGGCTGTCCATCAGCTCGTGGCTCCTGGGCTGTCGGGGCAGGCTGGGTGATTCACTGCCAGCCGAACTTGCGGATGTAGATCCGCTTCATCGCTGTGGTGAGCATGGCATAGCCCAGCAGAATGCCCACCAACCACGGAAAGTAGGATCGCGGGAGTGCCTGCAGTTTGAAGTGCTCCGCGAGTGGGCTCATCGGCAGGAAGACACCGATGGCCATGATGGCCAGGGTCATGGCCATCAACGGCCACGCCGCGCGGCTCTCGATGAACGGCAGCTTTGGCGTGCGGATCATGTGCACGATCAGTGTCTGCGTCAGCAACCCGACAACGAACCAGCCGGATTGGAACAGTGCCTGCTTGCCCACCGTGTTGGCCGAGAACACGTACCACATCAGCGCATAGGTGGCGATGTCGAAGATCGAACTGATCGGACCAAAGAAGACCATGAAGCGCCCGATACCACCCGGATTCCATTTCAGGGGCTTCTGGATCAGCTCCTTGTCGACATTGTCGAAGGGGATGGCCGTCTGCGAGATGTCGTACAGCAGGTTCTGGACGAGCAACTGCAGCGGCAGCATCGGCAGGAACGGCAGGAACGCGCTGCCCACGAGCACGGAGAAGACATTGCCGAAGTTGGAGCTGGCGGTCATGCGGATGTACTTGAGCATGTTGCTGAAGGTCCTGCGGCCCTCGAGCACGCCTTCCTCCAACACCATCAGGCTCTTCTCGAGCAGAATGATGTCGGCCGCCTCCTTGGCGATGTCCACGCCGGAATCCACCGAGATGCCAATGTCTGCCGCCCGCAACGCCGGCGCGTCGTTGATGCCGTCACCCATGAAACCCACGACATGCCCGTTCGTCCGCAGGGTGTGCACGATGCGTTCCTTGTGGTGCGGCGTGAGACGGGCAAAGATCACGGGCGACTCGACGGCGCTTGCCAGCTCCGTATCGCTCATGTGCTCGACTTTCGAGCCCAGCAGGATGCCATCGTATCCCAGCCCCACCCGCCCACAGGCGTGCGCGGCAATGAGTTCGCTGTCGCCGGTCAGCACCTTGACCTGCACACCATGTTCCGCGAGCGCACGCAGCGCCGGCTCGGACGACTCCTTGGGCGGATCGAGGAAGGCGATGTAGCCCACCAGCGTCAAGTCGGTCTCATCGGCAACCGAGTACACCGATTGTGTAGCCGGTCGTTCCTTCATCGCGACCGCAACGATGCGCAGACCCTGCCCATTCAGGTCTCGTGTGACCTGGCGTACGCGGGCCAGCAACTCGTCGTCGAGCGGTACGTGTTTCGGCCCCTCCGGGCTTTCGATGCGGACCTGACTGCAGACGGCGAGCATCTCATCGACCGCGCCCTTGCAGATCAGTTCGTGATGGTCGTCTCGCTCCGAGACCACGACCGACATCCGGCGCCGATTGAAATCGAAGGGGATCTCATCGACCTTCCG
The DNA here is from genome assembly GCF_037190085.1 of Gemmatimonas aurantiaca. Taxonomy (NCBI): domain Bacteria; kingdom Pseudomonadati; phylum Gemmatimonadota; class Gemmatimonadia; order Gemmatimonadales; family Gemmatimonadaceae; genus Gemmatimonas; species Gemmatimonas aurantiaca. The sequence continues at coordinate 939,372 of NZ_JBBCJO010000005.1, read as the reverse complement.
GTAGTCCTGCGAGAGCCGCAGCTCGCTTTGCAGCTCCACGTGCTCGAGTACCGCGTGGTCGAGCAGATTCTTCAGGCCGGTCTGGTAGTAACTGTTCAGGTACGCATGGCGCAGCACGTCGTCCGAGGGCGTCCCGAATGCGTCGGTATGTCGCTCCAGCGCGATCTTGTCCTGGGTGAGCGTGCCGGTCTTGTCCGTGCACAGTACGTCCATCGCGCCGAAGTTCTGGATCGCATCGAGGCGCTTCACGATGACTTTCTTGCGTGAGAGCATCACCGCGCCCTTGGCCAGCGTCGAGGTGACGATCATCGGCAGCATTTCGGGCGTGAGTCCGACAGCGACGGACAGCGCAAAGAGGAACGCCTCCGGCCAGTCCCCTTTGGTGAAGCCGTTGATGAGCAGCACCACCGGGGCCATGACCAGGGCGAAGCGGATCAGGAGCCAGCTCACGCTGTTGACGCCTGCCTGGAATGCCGTCGTCGTCCGGTCCGTGGCCGTCACGCGCGCGGACAACGCACCGAAGTACGTGCGATTTCCGGTCGCGACCACCAGAGCCGTGGCCGAACCGGAAATGACGTTGGTGCCCATGAAGACCAGGTTGGGCGCATCAAACACCGTGTCGAAAGGCCGGTCCATCGACGCGAACTTCTCTACCGGCAGCGACTCCCCGGTCATGGCCGCCTGTGAGACAAACAAGTCTTTGGCGGTCAACAGGCGGCAATCAGCCGGGATCATGTCACCCGCCGACAGTACGACGTGATCCCCCGGAACCAGTTCGCGTATCGGCAGTTCGACATGCGCCGCAGAACGCCGTGATCGCAATTCCCTGGTCATTCCGGCGGCTTCCGCGTCGGTGCGGCGTCGAATGACCGACGCGGTATTGCTCACCATCGCCTTGAGCCGTTCGGCGGCCCGATTGGAGCGACTTTCCTGCACGAAACGGATGAACGTGCTCAGCACCACCATCGTACCGATCACCACGGTCGCTTCCATGTCGTCGGTCAGGAAGGAGATGAATGCCAGCAGCGTCAGCAGCAGATTGAACGGGTTCTTGTAGCAGTGCCACAGGTGGGTCCACCAGGGCAGTGGCTTTTCGTGCTCCACTTCATTCGGACCGAAGCGATTCCGTCGGGCGTCCGCCTCGGCATCGGTCAGACCTTCTTCGTGGGAGGACATGCGGACGATCGCGGTGGCCATATCGTCGGTCGCAACGCGGCGCATGTCCCGGGAGACGTGTTCGAGTGCGGTACGGTTTTCCCCGGCTCCGAGCTTACGCAAAGTGTCGAGAATGGCCTGGCGCCTGAAATGACGATTCGCACGCCGTCGCGTGAGAAAGCCGCTGAACAGATTCCGCAGGATGCCATCGAGGAAGTTCATGGAGGCGTACTCGTGCTAGTGAAGCCGGAGCGATTGGTCGCCCGCGGTTGGAACGGCATCGGTTTCACTGCGCGAATGCCACCAGCCGCCTCCCAGAGCATGAAAGAGGGCAACGGTGCTCGTGAAACGATTGGCTTGCGCTTGAACCAGGGCCGTTGCGGCCTCCTGGTAGTTCTGTTGCGCAACGATCAGCTCCACCTGACTGGCAGCACCCAGCTCGCGCGACCTCTGCGTCATCGTCAGGCTCCTCCGCGCGGCGGCCTCCGCGGCGCTGGCGGCGCGCAAGGTTTCTGCGTCACTGACGATCGCCTGCAATGCGTCAGCCGTGTTCTGGAAGGCCGTCAGCACGGTGCTGCGATACTGCGCAGCGGCTTGATCGAAGGCGGCTTCAGCCGCTCGCTGCCGAAGCCGCAACATCCGACCGCGGAACACCGGCTGGAACAGATCGGCACCCACGGTCCAGAAGGCCCCGCCGTTGCGAAGCATCTGTGAGAAATCGAGCGACGAACGCCCCAGACTGGCCGTCAACGTGAAGCTGGGCAGCCGCGCGGCGGCCGCCACACCCACCAGGGCGCTGGCGACATGCAGTTGCGCCTCCGCCGCCCGAATGTCGGGACGTTGCTCGACCAGGCGGGATGACAAACTGAGTGGCAGTTCCTCCGGCAGCGAAAGTGATGCCAACTCGAACCGCTGAGGCACCCCTTCGCCGGGCAACCGGCCGATCAGCGTCGCCAGGAGATTGCGCTGCTCGGCAAGCTGCTTCTCCAAGGGCGGCAGCGTGACTTGCACCCTGGCCAGCGCGGCTTCCTGTGCGACGACATCGACACCGCCGACCTGGCCCGCGTTGTACTGCCGCCGAGTGACATCTAGCAGCCGCGCCGAGAGACTGATGAGGTCGCGGGTCGCGGCGATCTGGCCGCGCAGGTTGGCTTCCTCGATCGCCGCACCAACGACGTTGGAGACCAAGGTCATATAGACCGCTTCCCGCTGAAAGCGCTGTACGTCCGCTTCCGCAGAGAGTGCTTCGACCTGGCGCCTGTTCGCACCGAAGACATCGGGCACGTACCCGATGCTGAGTTGCGCGGTGTGCAGCGTGTAGAGCTTCACGTCGCCATCGTCCAGTGGTCCACTGACGGGGCCCGCCACCTTCTCCCGGTTGGTGTTCACACCGGCATCGACGCCAGGCCAGTACGCGCCCCGCTGGGCTGCGACCGTTGACCGTGCGGCGCGCAAGGCGGCTTCCGCCGCCTGTAGATCGGGATTGGCCTGGAGAGCTGCCATCACCAGCTCGTTGAGCGCTGGCGACCCGAAGACAGTCCACCATTGCGCTTGAACTTCCTGTCCTTGCACGAACCGCTGTGCAGCACCGCCGATGCCGGGCGCGGAAGCCGTCCCGGACGGCAACGGGGTCGGGACATAGGACTGCGGTGCCGAGACCAGTGGCTGTTGAAAATTGGGTCCTGCCGCGCAGCCGCCCATAGCGAGAAACAGGGCGGATCCGATGAGGCGCAGGATGTTGTTCATGCAAAGGCTCCGTGTTCGAATCCGGGCGACGCCGGGCGCAACGCCTGACGGCGTGCCATGTGCGCTTCGATCAGGTGGTAGAGCGAAGGCAGGAGCACCAGCGTCATCGTGGTGGCCGTCACCAGTCCGCCCACCACCACTGTGGCCAGTGGTCGCTGTACGTCGCTGCCAAGGCCGGTGGCCAGCATGGCCGGCGTCAAGCCAAGCGCGGCCACGGTCGCAGTCATCAGAACGGGCCGCATGCGGCTGCGAGTGCCTTCCAGCACGGCATCGCGCAGGTCTTTGCCTTCTTCATGCCGCAGACGGTTGATCTGCGCGATCATCAGCACGCCGTTCAGCACCGCCACGCCAAACAGCGCGATGAACCCGACCGCGCTCGACACATTGAGTGTCATGTCGCGCAGATGCAGCGCCGCGAGACCGCCGATCATCGCGAGCGGGACCATCGCGAGTACCAGCAACGGCTGATGCAGATTGCGGAACTCGCCAAACAGCAGCAGGAGCATGATCCCCAGGGTCATTGGCAGGATCAGCGCCAGTCGCGCCTCCGCGCGCTCCAGGTTCTCGAACTGTCCGCCCCACTGAATGTGAATGCGGCTCGCGTCGTGGTGAGCGTCGCCGGCGACAGCGGCCTGGGCATCGACCAGAAAACTCGCCAGATCCCGGCCACGTACGTTGAGGCGCACGATGATGTTGCGCTGAGTCATTTCACGGACGATCACGCTTTCGCCGGTCACCGTGCCGATGTGAGCCACGTCCGAGAGTGGAATCCACTCGCCCGTTGGTGATCGGAGTGTCAGATTGCCGATCGCGTCCGGGCTGGCGCGGTCTTTCGGCGGAAAGCGCACGGTCATGTCGTAGCTCCTTTCGTCGATATGGAGCTGACCAATCGGCGTCCCGCCAATACCGGTCGCTATCAGGTCCGCAACATCGGTGGCATTGATTCCGCGGCGCGCGGCGGCGGCTCGATCCAGCTCGATCTTCAGATTCGGCAGAGGCGGCTCGACATCCACCGCGACGTCGGCGGAGCCGGGTACGGCCTTGAGGATCTCGGCCAATCGGTTGGCGACAGCCCGGACCTCGGCGAGGTCGTCGCCGAAGACCTTCACGGTCAAGTCGCTGTGCGCACCGGACAGCTTGTCCTGCACGCCGTCGATCAGCGGCTGCATGAAGCCGATCTGATAGCCCGGCATCTGCGCGTAACGCTCGGACATCCTGGCGATCAGTTGCTGCTTGGTCAGCCCCGATTTCCATTCCTTGTACGGGTGCAGGCCGACGCTGGCCTCGATATGCGAAGGTGTCCAGTAGTCGGTGCCGTCGTCGTTGCGGCCGGTCTGGGTCACCATGTAGGAAACCTCGGGGAATTCCAGCGTCACGCGCCGCAGTTCGCTGGCCATCTCCGATGCTTTGTCCAGCGTGATGCCTGGCGGCATCTGCACCTGAAGCCACAGAGATCCTTCATCGAGGTAAGGCAGGAAATCGCGCCCGATGGTCGAGAACAACACCCCGAGCGCCAGGGCGGCGCCGATACATGTGGCGATCAGCCAGCGCGTCCGGCCCACCGTGCGCTCCAGAAAGGCGGCATAGTGCACCGACAATGCGTCGATAGCGGGGTTGTGAAACACGCGACGCGGCTTGCGGAAGGCCAGCCACGCCAACGCGGGAGTCAGGGTCAGCGCCACGATCAATGCGCCGATCAGCGCCGCCCCGACCGCGTAGGCCATCGGCGAGAACAACTTGTATTCGATACGCTCGAAGGCGAATAACGGCAGGTAGGCGCAGATGATGACGCCCATGCCGAAAAGGATGGGGCGGGCCACCTGGAGTGTCGCCTGGATCGCATCCCGCCCCTGCAGGGGGCGATCTTCGTTCTCCTCCCGTCGGCGCAGAATGTTCTCGACCAGCACCACGGCGCCATCGACCAGGATGCCGAAGTCGATCGCGCCAAGCGACAGCAGGTTCGCCGGTATCTTGAAGTGGTGCATGAAGATGAACGCGATCAGCAATGACAGCGGAATCGTCAGCGCGACGATCGCCGCCGCGCGCGGGCTGCCGAGGAACAGCAGCAGCACCAGGCTGACCAGCATCATGCCTTCGGCGAGCGTGAAGCCCACCGTGCGCAGGGTGGCGTCGATGAGTGTGGTGCGGTCCAGGAAAGGGACGAGCTTCACATCCCCGGGCAGCAGATTGTCGTTGAGGTCGCGCACCGCCTCGTGGATACCGGCAAGCGCATGCGACGGGTTGTGCTCCCTGAGCAACAACACGATGCCTTCGATGGTGTCCGGATCGTCGTCCTTGCCGAGAATGCCGCGGCGTTCGACGTTGCCGTAGGTCAGCACGCCCAGGTCCTTCACCAGTACCGGTACACCGCCCTTGGTCTTGACCACGACATTGCCCATGTCTTCGAGCGAGCGAAGCAGGCCGACGCCGCGAACGACGTAGCTTTGTTCACCACGATCCACGACGCTGCCACCGCCACTGGCATTGTTGTCATTGATCGCGTCCCTGACTTCCTTCAGTGCGAGATCGTACTGGCGTAGTCGCGCCGGATCGAGTTCCAGCGTGAACTGTGTCGTGAGGCCACCGAAGTTGGTGACATCGACGACACCCGGCACTTTCTTCAGACGCGGAATGACCGTCCAGAATTGCAGTTCGGACAACTCGCGCAGATTGCGGGTCGGCGACTCCAGCGTGTAGCGATAGATTTCTCCGGTGGGCGACGTGTACGGGTCGAGTCCCGGCACTGCTCCATAGGGCAGGGATACGTCTCCCAGCTTTTCCTGGAGACGTTGGCGCGCGAAGTAGCCGTCCGTGCCGTCCTCGAAGACGACGGTCACCAGAGACAGGGCGAACAGACTGCGCGTGCGCAGGACGTGCATCCCCGGGGTACCGAGCAGCGCCCGCTCCAAAGGAATGGTGATCTGCTGTTCGACTTCCTCGGCACCGAGACCGGGAACCTGGGTGACGATCTGCGAGGTGACATCGGCGAGGTCCGGGTAGGCCTCGACCGGAAGCTGCTTCCAGCTCCAGACGCCGTACAGCGTGACGAAGGTGAAGACGAGCCAGATGATACCGCGGCGCTGGAAGCAGGTGGTGATGATGTTGCTAATCATTGAGCAGCACCGCGTTCCTGGTCACGATGCGCTCGCCGACCTTCAGACCTGACAGCACCTCGACACGATCACCGGCCGAAGCGCCCACACCGACGACGCGGGACTCGTAGCGAAATGGTTCCCGTTCGACGAAGACGCGCGTGTACAGGCCGTTTTGCAACAGCGCCGAGGCGGGTACGAGTAGCGCCTGACGCGTGGCTCCCGAAAGACTCACGCGAGCGAACATCCCCGGCTTGAATAGGCCTTTGGGGTTGTCGATGGCCACGCGAACTCTCACCGTTCGCGTGTCGGGATCGAGCAAATCATCGATGTACTGCACCGTGCCGCGGAATTCGCGGTCGGCGTAGGCGTTCGGAACGATGCGCGCCATCTGGCCGACAAAAACCTGCGCCAGGTCTTTCTCCGCAATACTTGCGGAAAGCCAGATGGTCGAGAGGTCCGCGACGGTCATGATCGAGGCGGTGTTGTCGTTCCAGAATCCGCCCTGGGAGCCTTCCATCTCGATCACACGTCCTGCGAGGGGTGAACGCAGGACGTACTCCCGATGGGAGGCGGCGTGCGGGTCGGCACCGAGTTGCGCCAGCCGGTCCACTGCCGCTCGTGCGTCACTCTCTGCGGCCGACTGGGCGAGGTGCGCAGCCTCGAAGTCCTTTCGCGACGCAATGTCTTCGCTCAGCAGCTCGTTCTGGCGGGCGAATTCCGCGCGCGCTTGCTGGAGTGTTGCCTGTGCCTTGACGAGGTCGTTGTACGCCGTACCAAGGTCGGGAGCATCGAACGTAGCCAGAGCATCACCCGGTCTCACGGCATCGCCGAGCCGTCTATGCAGGCGGACGATGCGTCCAGCCAGTGGTGGCGTGATCTTCACCAGCTTCTCGGGCATGGGTTCGATGACGCCTGGCGCGTCGATGGTCAGGGCAAACGCTTCCTGCTCGACACCACCAACCTCCAGTTTCTGACGCAGGGGCGATGCCGGGAGCACGATGACGGCTGTGCCCTCGCGTTGAACGCCGGCCGTTTCCGCCAAGCGCAGTGCTTCGTCCGGCCGGTTCGCATCGCAGCCAGCCAACATCAAGCCAACGCACGCGATGCCCACCAAGGGGGATGCCGTCATCCTTGCGATGGACGACGCTCCGTCGCCAACACTGTCGACCCGGGACAGTCGCTTGCGTGTCGCGCGCGGCAGGTGGGTCAGGACTCCGGCTCGATCGGGCGCGGCGAGCATGGAGAGCGCATCTGCAATCACCCGGCTCGACAGGCCGGCAAGTGCCTTGGCGCACGCCCGATGACCCTGCGCGGCGACCGCGGTACGAAGTGCGCTTGGGCGATGTGCAGCAATGGCTGCTCGCAGGGCACGCTGCAGGGCGCCACGAGAACGGTCGAAGTAGAGCAGCATGAGGCCTCCTCCAGTACGCCGGTCGCGCAGGCTCTTCATCGGCCGGGCAGACCGCGCGTACGGTTGAACGCTGGATGCGTTAGGTCACTGGATATGTCGAGTTGATCGGGTCCCTGTGGACTTGCCGCTGGGGCGCCGCACCGGATCAACGCCCGCTTCGCCACTTTGAGATGAGCTGGCGACTACAGCACCGCGAACGTCCCGGCCAAGGCTACCGACCCGATGACGAAAGGAGCTTGACTGCGGCTGCAGCGACTAGGCCATTGCGGGTGCACATGAGCATTGCCGGGATATACCAACGTATGCGCCGCCTCCCTTGTCTTTTGTGGAGGATCGTTGTGGAGGATCGTTGTGGACGACACATCCCAGGCACCCTCCTGACGAAGCGGCCGGTCGACTGACGTCTCGCGCGAGACCTGCACGGCGTGTAGGTTCGCGGGCTATGGTTGCCGCCCCGCCCTCCAACGCTCCAGCGTCCGAACCGAACGCCCGTCGCTCGCCACCGGGATCCCCATTGGGATCCCCCCTGCGATCCCAGGGCGTGCAGGTGACGCTGGGGCTCGTGCTCGGCCTGATGCTGGGCATGCTGCTGTCACGCGAAGCCACGCCATCGTCCGCCACGACATCGCTGCTTGGCGTGCTCGACATCATCGGCACGGGCTGGATCAATGCCGTGCGCATGACGGTGATTCCGCTGGTCGTGCCGCTGCTGATTGTGGGTGTGGCCGGGGGTGGCGATCTCTCGATCACCGGACGGGTGGGCGCGCGGGCATTCGGCTGGATGCTGGTGCTGCTCGTCGCCTGCGCCGCGTTCTCGGCCTTCGTTTCACCGCTGTGGTTTCAAACGCTGCAACTCGATCCCGCAGCCACCGACCGGCTGCGTGCCACGGCCACGATCGACATTCCGCCTTCGGATGCGCTGTCGCTGCGCACCTGGGTGCTGAGTCTCATTCCGCTCAATCCCATCAAGGCCGCGGCCGATGGCACACTGTTGCCGGTCGTCCTGTTCACATTGCTCTATGCGTTCGCGCTCGGTCGTGTGGACGAAGGACCACGACGCGCGCAGCTCGAGTTCTTCCGGGGCATGGGCGACACGATGCTGGTGGTGGTGCGCTGGATGCTCGCCATCGGCTGGCTGGGCATCTTTGCGCTGGCTACCGTGCTCGGACAGAAGCTGGGTGCATCGGCACTGAGCGCGATCGGCTTTTACATCATGGTGATCATCGTGCTGCATCTGGTGGCCACGATCGCCATCTATGCGATGATCGCGGTGAATCGGCGGGTGCCGTTGCGGGCCTTCGCGCGCGCGCTGGTGCCATCGCAGGTGGTGGGCATGGGGTCGCGCAGTTCACTCGCGTCATTGCCCGCCATGGTGAAAGGCGCCACTGACGTACTCGGCCTGCCGCCCACGGCCACCGGGTTCGTGCTGCCGTTGTGTGCCAGTGTCTTCAAACTGACCAGTGCGATCTACTGGCCGGTGGGTGCGCTGTTCGTGGCCAAGTTGTACGGCATCGATCTGCCGACGAGCAGTCTGCTGCTGGTGGCCGCGTCGAGTGTGGTCCTCAACTTCAGCACGCCGGGCATCCCCAGCGGCGGCATGCTGCTGCAGGTGCCGCTCTACACCAGTATCGGGCTGCCGGTGGAGGGGATCGGGATCATGATCGCGCTCGACACACTGCCCGACATGTTCAAGACGCTCTTGAATGTAACGGCAGATATGTTCGTGGCCGTGATGACGGTGCCGTCCGCATCCCGCGTTCGATGACGCCGCCGCCGAGCACGACTTCATTGTCGTAGATCACGAGCGACTGTCCGGGCGAGATGGCCTGGATGGGTTCGTCGAGGGCGAGTTCGATGCCCGTGTCGTCGAGAGCCACGATGGTCGCCGGTGACGGACGGGCACGATTGCGCACCTGCACCTGCACCTGATCGCCAACACCCGGTGCCTCGGCGAGCCAGTTGAGTTCACGCGCCTCCAGGCCGCGGCCCAGCAGCGCTTCACGTGGACCGATCACCACCGCGCGCCGTTCGGGCACGATCTCCACGACGAACATCGGCTCCGCGAATCCGCCGGGCAGCCCCTTGCGCTGTCCCACGGTGAACCGCGCGAATCCCTGATGCTCGCCGATCACCTCACCCGAGGCGAGTTGCAGGGGGCCGGGCTGCAGGGCGGGGGTGTCGTCACCGAGATGTTCGGCGATCACACGCACATGATCCCCATCGGGCACGAAGCAGATGTCCTGACTCTCGATCTTCTCCGCCGTGCGCAGGCCGAATCGCCGCGCGATCTCGCGTGTCTCGGCCTTGGTCTGTGCGCCGATGGGCAATACGAGACGGTCGAGCACCGGTCGATCGATGCCCCAGAGGAAGTAACTCTGATCTTTCGCCGCATCGAGCCCGCGCACCATCACCGCCTGACCGTTCCGACGTCCGATGCGCGCGTAGTGACCCGTGGCCAGCCAGGGCGCGTCGATGGCATCGGCCTTGTGCAGCAGATCGCGGAATTTCGTGAAGGTGTTGCAGCGCACGCAGGGAATGGGCGTGCGTCCACGGGCGTATTCCTGCACAAAATCCTCGAGCACATCGTGTCCGAAGTGATCGACGAGATTCGTGACATAGTGCGGAATGCCGAGCTTCTCACAGACGCGCCGCGCATCGCTGGTGGCGTCGAGTGAACAGCAGGGACGGTCGGGAACATCGGCGCCGTCACCGTGCAGCTTCATCGTCACGCCCACCACATCGCAGCCGTGCTCCATGAGCAGGGCCGCAGCCACCGACGAGTCCACACCGCCGCTCATGGCCACGAGCACACGATCGCCCCTGGGCGGAAGCGTGTGCATGGTCAGAAATCGACGACGGCGAAGGTTTGCCCGCCGGCAACCGGCGCTGCCCCACCGCGTGCCTTTTCCGCGAGCGATGCAATCACGTCGACGGTGCGATCCACGCAGGCGTCGGTGCTGAGCGCGCCGAACGACAGACGCAGCGCGGCATTGGCCTGCGCTGATGGAATGCCCATGGCCGTGAGCACGTGCGATGCGGACACGCTGCCGCTCTGACACGCCGAGCCCGCACTGCAGGCGATGCCGCGCAGATCGAGCGCCATCAGCATCGATTCACTGTCGGTGCCGGGGATGGCGAGATTGCTGATGTGTGGCGCCCGTGGCGCCTTCTCCCCATGAAAAATCACGTCGGGCACGCGCGCGCGGAGCATCGCTTCGAAACGGTCCCGCAGCGCGCCGAGTCGGCGACCTTCCGCGGTGTGTTCGGCGATCATCAGTTCGGCCGCCGTGGCCAGCCCCACGGCAAAGGCCACGTTTTCCGTGCCGGGCCGACGACCGCGGTCCTGCGATCCACCGTGAAAGAGCGGCGCGAGTGCCGTCTCGCGGCGGATGTACAGCGCACCGATGCCCTTGGGAGCGCCAAGCTTGTGGCCGGAGAGCGTGAGCAGGTCGAAGGGCGTCTGCCGCGCATCCACCGTCACCTTGCCGAAGGCCTGCACGGCGTCGGTGTGGAAGAGCGCACCCGTCCGCTTCACCTCCGCGGCGAGCGTCGGGATGTCCTGCATGACGCCGACCTCGTTGTTGACCCACATCACGCTGGCGATGGCCACACGATCGTCCAGCAGGGTCCGGAAGTGGTCGATGTCGACCAGCCCATCACCGCTCACGCGGACGATGCGTTCCTCACCGCCCTCGCAGGCCACCTGATGCACGGCCGCCAGGACGGCCTTGTGCTCGATGGGCGTCGTGATGGCTGCCGTGCGTCCCGTGGCGCGCTGCGTCCGCCAGGCACCGAGAATGGCGAAATTGTCGCCTTCGGTACCACCGGAAGTGAAGCAGATCTCGTCGGGATGTGCGCCGAGGCAGGTGGCGAGCCGCTCACGCGCCTCGTCCAGCGCGACGCGGGCCTCGCGTCCCCAGCGATGCACACTGCTGGGATTCCCGAAGCGGGGGCCGAAAAACGGCGCCATGGCGGCCATGACCTCGTCGCGCACTGGCGTGGTCGCGGCGTGGTCGAGGTACACGGGTTGGGTCATCCTCGTAAATTAGGGGTACCGGGCGGTGAGGTGCACCCATGGTGCCCCAGGTCGCGCGGTCCGATGGGTCTCCGTTCACCCCGTCTCCGGCACGGTTCCCGGGCCATGTTCACCACCTGCATCCACTGTACGGCCGATCTGGGTCGCAATGAGGCCTTCGAACCCTTTCCCGTGGGGTCGCGGCTGGCCTTCGATGGGCGGCGTGGGCGCCTCTGGGTGGTGTGCCGGAATTGCGCCCGCTGGAACCTGTCGCCCCTCGACGAGCGATGGGAAGCCATCGAGGCCATGGAGCGCCGGTTCCGGGATTCCCGTCTCCGGGTCAGTACCGACAACGTGGGACTGGCCCGCCTGCGTGAAGGGGTCGACATCATCCGCATCGGGGAACCGCAGCGCCCCGAGATGGCGGCGTGGCGCTACGGCGACCAGTTCGGACGGCGGCGCAAGCGGCAGCTGCTGATCACCGGCGCTGTCGTGGGCAGCGCCACGGCCATCATCGGCGGGGTGATGGCACTCGGCGCGTCGGCCGGCAGCTTTGCGGGCGTGTATGCCAACGGCGGGCTGTGGGAGACGCTCATTCACGGCCGGCAGAACAAGTCCATCGGCAAGGTGCGGCTGCCCGACGGTGCGCTGGTGGATGTGCAGCGTCGGCATGCGCGCATGAGTGCGCTCGAACATGCGGGCCCCGATGCCCCGCTGCAGTTGCGATTCGAACATGTCGGCGGCACGTCATTGTTGACGGGTGACGACGCGATGCGCATCGCCGCGCGGCTCATGCCCACGGTGAACCGGTTCGGTGGTTCGTCGGCCAAGGTGCAGGGCGCGGTGCAACTGTTGGAAGACTCCGGATCGCCCATGGGAGTGCTGTTGCAGGCCCAGCAGCGATCGGGCCGCCGCCAGGGTGACGAAGTGTGGGGCGCACGGGGCAAGCGTTCTCAGATCCGGAAGCTGCCGGGCACATTGCATTCGCTGCCCATCGAGCAGCGTCTGGCCATCGAGATGGCCGTGCACGAAGAGAGTGAGCGGCGCGCGATGGAAGGGGAACTGCAACTGCTGGAGCAGGCCTGGCGTGAAGCGGAGGAGATCGCGAAGATCGCCGACGACATGTTCACCCCGGCGGCGATCGAATCGCGACTCGAGGAGTTGCGGCGGTCGTCGCGATGAAGCGGTGTGTGGTGGCGATGCGCCCGGGCGTCGGCCGGGCCATGCGCCGACCGATGCGCTGACTCATGTATCGCATCTGCATGCACTGTCTGCGGCCACTCGATGCGAATGCCGTGATCGAGGCGATGCCGGTAGGCCGGCGTCTGGCGTTCGATGCCGCACGGGGGCGTCTCTGGATCGTGTGCCGCGGATGCGAACGCTGGAACCTCACGCCGTTCGAGGAACGATGGGAGGCCATCGAGCAGTGTGAACGCGCCTTCCGCGGGACGACCGTGCGGGTGAGCACCGATCACATCGGTCTCGCGCGTCTGCCCGATGGTACGGAGCTGGTGCGCATCGGTGAGCCACAGCGTCCCGAGATGGCGGCCTGGCGTTACGGTGATCAATTCGGACGGCGGCGTCGACGCGCGGTGCTGCTGGGTGCCGGTGCGGTGGCGGGAGTGGGGGCCATGGGCCTTGGCGGTGCGGCACTGGGCATCGGGATCGCGGCCGCCGTGCCGGTGCTCAACATTCTCATGTCGGCGGCACTCCTGCGGCACGCGCAGCAATCGATGACCGTGTTGCCTCTCCCCGATGGCGGACGGTATATGCCATTCGGCATGCCGCGCCTGATCAGCGACACGCAGTTGGGGTGGGGCATCGATATCGGCTATGCGTTGCAGCGAAGCGCCGACGACACGCGCCCGGTGCCGTCCTCCGTATTCCGGACGGGCTGGAACTGGTCGGGTGAGGGCAAGAACGAACAGGGGCGTCTGCAATTGTACGGCGCCGATGCCATGAGCACGCTGCGCTGGGCGATGCCGCGGGCGAATCTGGGTGGCGCACGAGGACATGTGATCGCCGACGGCGTGAAGCTGATGGAAGAGGCCGGCGGTCCCTCGTCATACCCGGTGTGGGCGGCGGCACAGGTGCGTGCGTGGGCGGCACGATCGAGCTACGGCGATACCGGTGCGGTGAATGTGCTTCCCCACGCGGCGCGTCTCGCGCTCGAGATGGCCGTCAACGAAGAGAGCGAACGGCAGGCCATGGAAGGGGAGCTGGCCGCGCTGGAACGCGCCTGGGCGGATGCGGAAGAGGTGGCGGTGATTGCCGACAGCCTCATCGTGCCGCAGAATGTGATGCAACGGTTTGCGGTCATTGTGCAACGGGCAGGCGGGAGAGGCGCGGGCGGGAAGGGATGATCTGAGAAACAAGGGCGAATGAGGCCCTTGGTGGTGTCATCGTGATCTGGCGACGCCGGTAGATCGCGTCGGTAGGCCGCGTCAGTTCCTGGTCCGCAGCAACGCCCGCACAGGCGCGGCATCGGCGCCGATCACGGCCAGTGGTGGTGCAATGAGTTCGTAGTGTCCAACCGGGATGTCGGCGAGATCGAGATTCTCGAGCACGAACGTGCCGCGCCCCAGCAGGGCGTGATGGACATCCAGAGTCTTGCTGTTCCGCCGGTCCACACTGGGCGCGTCCACACCCCAGAGCTTCACGCCACGATCCACCAGCCAGTGTGCGGCATCCGGAGTGAGCGCGGGCCAATCGTCGGGAAACCGGCCGGCGGCAATGCTGTATCCCGTGCGCATGAGCAGGCGCGTGGCCGCATGTGCGCCGAGCAACTGTTCGAGCAATGCCCGATCGATGTCGGCGTCGATGGGATGCGTGACGGGCAGTTGCAGGACGATGGCGTCTCCCACGAATGCGCCCAGTTCGAGTGCATCCGATGCGGGCCACGCCGAATGTACATGCACCGGTGCGTCGGCGTGTGTGCCCACGTGCAGCGAGGTGGTGACGGCCGCCAGATTCACACTCTCACCGTCCTCGCGGCGCATCGTCCATCCGCAGGTGAAGGGATGATCACCGGGCCATTCCGGCGTGGTCGCGCCGAGGGGAATCGAGATGTCGTGCCACATGGCAGGCGATTCAGAGCGATTCAGAACGTGGACACGTCGAGCGTGGTCACATCGTCCACGCGCATGGTTTCTTCGGTGAAGAACGGCTCACCGTACCGCGAGCGGATCAGCGAACCATAGTGCGCGGCATGATGCCGCACGATGTCGTAGAGCGGTTCGCCATTGGGGTACACTTCGCCGGCCTGTGTCGTCGCGTCGAACTGTGAACCGAAGCACTTGATGGCGTCGAGTTTACGTTCGAACTGCGCCGAGATGTCCACCACGAACGTGGGTTTCACATAGTCTTCGCGGTAGGCGATGACATGCAGCAGCTTGAGCGGACGGAACGCCGGATGATCGCCCGGTGCGTATTTGGCGAGTCCGCTCAGAAAGCAGGCGTCGCGCACCAGTTCGGTGGTGCGTCGATGATCCGGATGACGTCCACGCAGGGCCGGGGCGATCACGATGCGCGGCCGCAGCGCGCGCAGCACCTGCACGAGCCGGGCCCGCGTGTGATCGTCGTTGGTGATGCCCGCGTCGGGAAGTCCCAGATTCTCGCGGACATGAATGCCCATCACCTGTGCGGACGCCGCGGCTTCGGCGGCGCGGAGCTCCGCGGACCCCTTCGTCCCCATCTCACCCTGGGTGAGATCGAGGATGCCGACCCGATGACCGGCGTCGACGGCTTTGATGAGCGTTCCACCACAGGTCAGCTCCGCGTCGTCACGGTGCGGAGCAACCGCCAACAGGTCCAGCGACATGACAGAAGACATGCCGGAACGTACGCCGCCGCGCTGGAGGGCGGAAGTTCAGAGCCAGTCGCGCGGGGCGAGCATGGCAATGAGACGCGCCTCGAAAGAATCCGGCTGATACTGAGGGGCATACTGCCACGCGGCGAGCGGGGGCAGACTCATGAGCACACTCTCCACGCGGGCATCGGTCTGCAGGCCGAATGTGGTGCCCCGATCGTGTACGAGATTGAACTCCACATACCGCCCACGCCGTACGAGCTGGAAGGTGCGTTCCGCTTCCCCGTAGGGTGCATTCCGCCGGCGTTCCACGATGGGTTCATACGCGGCCGTGAGCACCCGTGCGACATCGGTGATGAAGGCCTGCAGGTCGGCATCACCGAGGCCATGACGCGGATCGTCCGGCCGCAGATGATCGAAGAAGATGCCACCCACACCGCGCGGTTCGTTTCCGCGATGAGTATTCACGAAATACCGGTCGCACCAGCGTGTGTATTCCGGATAGAAGTCCGGGTGATGCCGACGGCACATGTGGGCGAGGGCCCGATGAAAGGTGCGCGGATCATCTTCATGGGGATAGAACGGCGTGAGATCCGTACCGCCGCCATACCAGCGGTCGGTGAGCGCGCCCTGTTTGTCGCTGAGCTCGAAGTACCGCACGTTGAGATGCACGGTGGGCACCATCGGGCTGCGGGGATGCACGACGAGACTCACCCCCGTGGCGAAGAATTGTGTGGTGCCCGCACCGGATCCCGCGCCCACTCCACCCAGTCGCTGGGCCGCGGCCTCGGGGAGCACGCCCATCACGACGGAACGGTTGATGCCCGCTTTCTCGAAGGTCGTGCCGTCACTGAGCACGCGGGCCACACCACCACCTCCGCCGGGTCGCTCCCAACGATCCTCGCAGAACGTGCCGCCCCCATCGAGCCTGGTGAAGAATGCGGTCAGTTCGTCGTGCAACGTCTCCATGCGCGTGGCGATGGCGGCATGACGTGCATCACGACGGTCATCACGGTGTTCAGCCCGATGTTCATTCGCCGCCGTCAGCTCGCCGTTCATCGACATGCCGTTCCCGGACATGTCATTCACCGGCATGCCGCCACGCGCTCCGGTGTCCATTCCCACTCCTTCACCGCGTCCACGAAGGCACGCGCGTGCGCCGGGGGCACATCGGGGAGAATCCCGTGCCCCAGGTTGACGATGTGCCCGGTGGGACCGAACTGCCGGATCATCGCCTGGGTGCGCGCACGGATCTCCGAGGGCGCGGCATACAACGCACACGGATCGAGATTGCCCTGCATGGCGACAGGGAAGGGTGCGAGCTGCCGGCGCGCGGCCGCTGGTGCGGTGTGCCAGTCGACGCCGATCGCATCGGCGCCGGTGGCCGCGGCGATTTCATCCAGCGCCCAGCCGGCGCCGGGTGCAAACACGATGACCGGCGCACCGGCTTCACGCGCGCGGCGCGCGGCTCTGGCGAGATACGGCAGCCCGAAGGCGCGGAACTCGTCGGGCGCCAGCGCACCGGCCCACGAATCGAACAGTTGCACCACCTGCGCGCCCGCGCTCACCTGCGCGACGAGAAAATCACCCACCGCCACGGCGAGTCGGTCGAGCAGCGCGTGCGCCATGGCCGGCTGCTCGAACAGCATGCGCTTGGCCACCGCGAACTGCTTGGTGCCGCGCCCTTCCACCATGTAGGCGGCCAGGGTCCACGGGGCACCGGCAAAACCGATGAGGGGCACCCGACCATCGAGCGCGCGGCGCGCCATGCGCAGCGCGGCGAGCATGTAGTCGAGACGCTCTTCGGGCACGACGGTGCGCAGACGTTCCACGTCGGCCGGTTCCCGCAACGGCGTGGGGAACTGCGGACCGATGCCTTCGTCGAGCGTCAGGTGCATGCCCATGGCCTCGGGGATGACCAGGATGTCGCTGAAGATGATGGCGGCATCGACGCCGATCAGATCCACCGGTTGCAGCGTCACCTCCACGGCCAGTTCCGGTGTGCGACACATGGTCAGGAAGTCGGACTTCGCACGGACGGCACGGTATTCCGGCAGATAGCGTCCAGCCTGGCGCATCATCCAGACGGGCGGACGCGAAACCGTTTCGCGGCGCAGGGCACGGAGCAGCAGATCGTTCATCAGATCGTTCGTCGGGGCACGCAGGGAGGTCGTGAAACGCCGAGGCTCCCATCGGGCGGACGGGAGCCTCGGTCTGCATGGAACCTACAGGACGACACGGCGGCGGCATCCTCCGGATCTCTACGGAGGGCCAGCCGACATGCCCGCACCATGCACCTGACCATGCACCTGCGCGGTGAGCCTAGGCAATCCGCCGGGGGCGGAAGTTCGATGTGACAGGCTCGGCCTGAAAACGCTCGGCGGCCCGCCCGAGCATCACCGCCTGTTCGCGCAGTTCCATGCTGGCGGCACTGCCTTCCTCCGCGTTCGCGGCGACGTTCTGCGTGACGGCATTGATCTGATCGACGGCCAGCGCGATCTGCTCCACGCCGTCCTGTTGCTGACCGGCCGCGGCCGCGACGTCGGACATCACATCGCGTACCCGATCGGCCTGCCGCACGATCTCCGACAGTGTGGCCAGGACGGTTTCGTTGAGGCGCACCCCCGCCGTGGTGCTCGAAACCGACTCTTCGATGAGGGATGTCGTGTTGCGCGCCGCTTCCGCGCTGCGCAGGGCCAGACCGCGCACTTCTTCGGCCACCACGGCAAACCCGCGCCCGGCGTCTCCCGCACGTGCCGCCTCCACCGCGGCGTTGAGTGCGAGCAGATTGGTCTGGAAGGCGATCTCGTCGATGGTCTTCACGATGCGCGCGGTGGCATCCGCACTGGACTTGATCCGCGTCATGGCCTCCGCCAGTTGCTGCATGACCAGTTCGCCCTCGGCCGCCGTCTTCCGCGATTGTTCCGCCAGGCCCCGTCCTTCCCGCGCATGGGACGCGCTGGTTTGCGTCATGCTCGTGAGCTCCTGCAGGCTGGCGGCCACTTCCTCGAGCGAAGCCGCCTGATGCGATGCCCCATCGCTGAGCGACGTGCTGGCATCGCTCAGCGCAGTCGACGTGCCCAGGATCTCGTTGACGGAGCGATGCACGATCTGCATGGCCGACTGCAATTCCGCGAGCGCCGAATTGAAGTGCTCCTGCACTTCGGTGTTGCGACCGGTGTAGGTGCCGTCCAGGCGGACCGTGAGGTCGCCCTGGGCCAGGCGGGCCAGGGCGCCACTGATGTCGTCCAGGAAACGCATCGCTTCGCCCTTGAGGATCGCTTCGATCCGTTCCTGGCGGGCGTTGGTGAGCGCGGTGATGACGATGGCGATATCGACCTGCAGCAGTCGATCGAAGGCCCGCTGGAAACGGCTCAGCTCCGCCGGTGTGGCGCCCCCGTTCTGCACGGCCGCGAACATATGCTCGCGGATGACTTCGTACATCGCCACATACCAGTTCGAATCGAGATCGATGCGCTCGTGCACCTGGCCCACGAGTTGCCGGTACGCGACATAGGCATCGTCCACGACCCCGCCGAACATGGCCAGCAGGTAGCGGGTGATCAGCGGTCGTTGACGATCCACCGACGTGTGTCGGTCGAGAATGGCCTGCGTGGCTTTCGTACCGGCGATGTGCGCATAGAAGTCGTCGATCATCGCATTGCATGCCGCGCGACAGACCGGTTCCCACGCTTGTACCACGCCGAGATCGGCATTGGTCAGTTTCAGAAAGGCGAGACGCTGGAGCACCTCGGGATCCGTCACATCAATACGCCCGAGGGGATAGCTGCGCTCGGCATTCTTCGGGGCCGCAGAACGAAACCAGGACATTGGGATGGGATTGAGGTCACTCGCGATACTGTATGGCTCCCGACATCGGGAGGAAGATCCGCTCGCGATACTATCCTGACTTATCGGTATTGGAGGACGTAACGCGTGTCGGGATTTCCCCGACTTCTGCCCCGTATCCGGCCTCTCGATGACCACCTGCTCACCTGTCGGTGAATACGGATCCCCACCGTGCACGGATCATTCGTGGCGCAACGCCGTGATGGGATCGAGATGCGCAGCACGGCGCGCCGGGATCATGCCGAAGATGATGCCGATGGCGATCGAAACGATGACCGCGACGAGGGTGAGGGTGAGAGGGACGGGGGCATCGATGTTCATGGCGAGGGACACGAGACGCCCGAAGAGCAGGCCCACGACAATGCCCAGCATGCCACCGATGCCGGTGAGCGTGGCGGCTTCCACGAGGAACTGCAGCAGGATGTCCCGCCGGGTGGCCCCGAGAGCCTTGCGTACCCCGATCTCCCTGGTGCGACTGGTCACCGACACGGTCATGATCGCCATCACGCCGATGCCGCCGACCAGGAGCGCCACACCCGACAGCACCATCATCACCAGGAAGAACACCCCGGTCATGCTGTTGAACGTGTCGAGGATCTGGTCCTGGGTGATGAGGTCGAACGTGTTCCCGTCAGCGGGGCGCAGGCGGCGCATCTCGCGCAGTGCCATGGTGACGGCGCCCTGTGCGTCCGCCACCGACACGCCAGCGCGCGGTTTCACCGGAATCCAGAGGGCATTCGTGCGATCGATCGGGAACTGCCGATCCATGAGACGAAATGGCACGACCGCTCCAGTCGACTGTCCGGCCGGCGCGAAGATATTGCCGGGTTCACTCCAGATGCCGATGACCGTGAGGGGACGTCCACCGATCTGCACCAGTCGATCGAGGGTCCCCTCGCGGCCGAAGAGCCGCCGGGCGGCCTTGTCCTCCAGCACGACCACGGCGGCCGCGTTCTGCAATTCGGCGCGTGTGAACCATCGCCCCTCGAGGAGTTCGCCACCCTGAATGCGCATGAACCCATCGTCGGCACCGAAGACGGGCATGGGTTGTGTGCGCACACCGGACACTTCGAAGCGGGCCGGGGTCTGCGCCCAGAGGGAGGCGTAGGCAATTTCCGGAAGTTCGCGGATCCGCTCCGCTTCGGCTTCGGCGAGATCGGGGCGGATCCGCACATCGCGGGGCAGGTTGTCCGGGTTGAGCGGCGTCTGGGAGAACTTCTTCAGCACGTAGAACGTCGTCGGACCCGCCACTTCGATCGTGGTGACGATCTGATCGCGGATGCCCTGCACGATCGCCGCCATCGCCATCACCGTGGCCACGCCGATCACGACGCCGAGAATGGTGAGCGCGGACCGCAACTTGCTCACCCGCAGCGCGTCGAAGGCAATGCGGATGTTTTCCGTCACGTCTCGGCCCGCATCGCGGTGATGGGATCGAGACGGGCGGCGCGCGAGGCGGGATACACGCCGAAGATCACGCCGATGCTGGCGCCCAGTACGAGCGCCAGCGCCACGCTCCACGCGCTCACGCGAGCGGGGAGGGGAGATACGGTGGCGATCAGCAACGCCAGCAGCCAGCCGGAGGTCACGCCCAGGGCTCCGCCGCACATGGCCATCGTGATCGACTCCACGAGAAATTGCCGTCGTACATCGGCCGCGGTGGCGCCGACGGCTTTCCGGATCCCGATCTCGTGCGTGCGTTCGGTGACCGCCATGAGCATGATGTTCATGATCACGATGCCTCCGACGAGCACGCCGATGGCGACGACCGCCGGTACCACCGCGAACAACACGCTGGTGAGCTGTTTCCAGAAATCCACGAGAGCGTCGGCCGTACCCACGTCGAAGTTGTCGCGATCGGCGGGACGCAGGCGACGCACGACACGCATGGCTTCCTGCGCACGGACCATGGCCGGGCCGATCTGCGCGGCTTCGCGCATCTTGACCGAGATGGTGGTTGTCTGACGGCGTCCGTACAACGTCTCGAACACCGTGATGGGCATGATGGCAAATCCGTCGAAGGACTGCCCCAGCACCTGTCCCTTGCGGGCCACCACGCCGATCACGGTGAAGCGCTGACCGGCGAGGCGCACGTCGCGGTCGATGGCGATTCCACCGCCAAAGAGCTTCTGGGCGACTTCGGCTCCGATCACGATCACATGACGTCGTTCCCGGACGTCGATGTCCGAGAGCGGACGTCCGGCCGTGAAGCGATAGTCCTGCACCTCCTGATACGGCGCCGTCACACCGTAGATCAGCACGTTGCCCAGTGTGCGGTCCCGCCAGATCATATCGGCCTGCGGCGTGGGCCATCCCGACTGCAGGCTGATGGCCAGTGCATCCGGCAGTGCCTCCCGCACGGCGGCGGCATCCCGTTCGTCGATCCGCGGCCGGCGGTACAGCAGGCGGAACTCGTCGTCGGTGAAGAGACCGAGGCTGAGCGGCAGTCGACGCACCTGGAAGGTGTTCATGCCGATCATCGCATCGGCGATGTTCTCCTTCACGTAGGCATTCATGCCCTGGATGATGGCCACGACCGCCACCAGGAATCCCACCGACACCACGATGCCCAGCAGGGTGAATGCCGTGCGCAGTTTGTTGGCGCGCAACTGCCCGAGGGCCATCAGGACCACGTCGGAAAACCGCATGGCCACATTCTAGCCTCGCCGGGATGCTCTCACTACTCGTATCGCAATGCCTCCACCGGATCGAGGCGCGAGGCGCGCAGCGCGGGAAGCATGCCGAACACCACACCGGTCGCGATGCTGGCGAGGATGGCCGTGGCAATGGCCGATCCGGGAATGGACGCCGGGATGGACGTGTTCGTGCGCACGACCCAGGCCAGGACCGCACCGACCATGAGCCCGGTCGATGCACCGATCGACGTCAGAGTGGCCGCTTCCACCAGAAACTGCCAGAGGATGGTCACGCGTGTCGCTCCAAGGGCCTTGCGCACACCGATTTCGCGCGTGCGTTCGGTGACCGAGATCATCATGATGGCCACCACGCCCACGCCGCCCACCAGCAGCCCGACGGCGGAGAGCGCGAGACCCACCATGAAGATCGCGCCAAAGAGCTGGTCGAATGTCTCCAGCATGCGATCCTGCGCCACCAGTGCGAAGTTGTTCGGCTGCGCCGGTTTGAGTCCGCGCCGGCCCCGCAGCATCTCGGTCACCGCGTCCATGACCACGGCCTGCTCCACGCCGACGCGCGGCTTCACCATGATGAGCAGACCACGCCGCCAGACATCGAGATGACGATAGGCGGTCATCATCGGCAGGATGGCGCGGGGTTTGTCCGGTCCCCGGCCGTCCATCGACTTGAGGAACCCGGCTTTGGTGTGAAACACCCCGATGACCGTGAACTGCTTCCCCTCCACCGCGATCTGTTTGCCGATCGGATCGGAATCGCCGAACAGTCGGTTCTTGAGCGTATCGTTGATGATCACCACCTGCGCCGCGCCATCGTGCTCGGCACGGGAAAAGCTGCGGCCGGGCGAGAGGTCCGCCACGTCGGTCTTGAGCCAGTCGGTGCTCTGTGCGTCGTAGCCCACGTTGGTGACGTGGCGATCCTTGTAGTCGAAGCTGGTCTGACCGGAAAGCCATGCGGTGGCCGCTTCCACATCGGGCATGTCGCGGATGGCCGCCCACTCGTCGAGGGTGATGGCCGGATTGCGCCGGTCGGGGCAGGTGTCGTCGGTGCCGTCGCAGGCATTGAAGCCGATGCCGCGTCGACGCACCTGGAACGACGTGGCCCCGAACTCGTCGAGATCCGACTGAAAACTCTGCCGGATGCCATGCACCGTGGCCCCCATGGCCACGACCACGAACACCCCCACTCCCACGCCGGCAATGGTGAGGCCGGCGCGGACCTTGTTGGCGCGGATCGCATCGAGGGCAATGCCGATGCCTTCGAGGGCGAGCAGGATACGATCGAAGAATCGCATGACTGTTCCGGTGACGGTTTGTTCTGTCCCTGGCCTATTCCTGCCGTAACGCGGCGATGGGATCGAGGCGGGCGGCGCGGCTGGCGGGATAGATGCCGGCCGCGATGCCCACGCCGGCGCCCACCACGAGTGCGGCCACGATCGACCAGGGCGCCACGGCGGCCGGCAACGGGGTCAACGAGGCAATCGTGGCCGCGAGCGCCACGCCGAGACCGATACCCACCGCGGCACCGACGAGACTGAGGGTGGCCGATTCCACGAGGAACTGCGACATGATGTCGCGTCGCCGCGCGCCCAGCGCCTTGCGCACGCCGATTTCCCGCGTGCGTTCGGCCACCGCCACGAGCATGATGTTCATGATGACCATGGCTCCCACCACGAGACCGATGGCCGGCAGTGCCGTCCCGAACACCACCATCTTGGACTTGATACCGTCGAAGAAGGCGAGGGCCTCGTCCTGTGTCTCGAGCGCGAAGTCGTCGCTCTTGCCGGGGGGCAGGCGTCGCGCGGCCCGCAGCACCTCACGCGCCGCGTCCATACCGTCGGTGACGAGCAACGCCGATGGCGCCTGGACCACCATCGATTCGATATCGCCCCGCGGCCGGATGGCGCGCTGCAGTGGACTGGTGTACGGCGCGATGGCCAGTCGGTCGAGCGAGAAGCCGAACACCGTCCCCTGTTTTTCGATCACGCCGATCACTTCGTAGGGGGTGCCATGAATCCGCAGTTCGCGTCCCAGCGGATCGAGCCCCTTGAAGAAGTGCTCCGCGACCTCCACCCCGATCACGATCACCCGCGCGCCGATGTTCACTTCCTGTGGGCCGAAGGCGCGACCGCGTTCGAGATTGAACTTCTTGATGGTGAAGTACGACGCCTCGGTGGCCACCGCCTGCACCTGGCGCGGACGGTTGTACGGCGAGTTCGCCGACAGGAAGGTCTCGCTGGCGATGGCCGACAGACTGCCGGGCGGCAGCACGGTGCGCACCAGGGCGGCATCCTGCGGATACAGACGCGGACGACGCTGGATCTCGCGCCAGTCGAGATTGTCGTCGGTGTTGAAGTCGTTCCACCGGCGCAGCGTGAAGGTGTTCACGCCGAACAGCTTGCCGGCAAAATCGTTCTCCACGTACCGGCTCATGCCTTCCACGATCGAGACGACGGCGATGAGAAACATCACGCCGATCGTGACACCGATGAGGGTGAAGAAGCTCTTCAGCTTCTGCACGCGGATCGTGGCGAGCGCCAGCCGGACGGCTTCGAGAAAAGCCATCCGCGATGTCCCCTGTTGAATGGGCGGAGTGTCCGACGAGTCGATGCCGTTACCCGGATCCGACTCGTCGTTCGCTATGGCCGCCTACTCGTAGCGGAGCGCTTCGACTGGATCGAGTTTGGCCGCGCGGCTCGCGGGAAGCATGCCGAAGATGATGCCCGTGACGCAGCTGGCGCCCAGGGCCGCAAAAACGGCTGCCGGTGGGATACTTGCTTCGATCGGCGTGAAGCTGCGAATGAGCAGGGCAGCGAGCCAGCCCACGAACAACCCGATGGCGCCTCCGATTCCCGTCAGCGTCGCCGCTTCGACGAGAAATTGCCAGAGGATCGTGGCCCGGGTTGCCCCGAGCGCCTTGCGAACACCGATCTCGCGCGTCCGTTCGGTCACCGAGATCATCATGATCGCCACCACCCCCACACCACCGACGATGAGACCGACTCCGGAGAGCGCAATCATCACCAGGAAGAACATCCCGAAGATGGAGTTGTACGTCTCGAAGAGCTTGTCCTGCGTGATGATCGCGAAACTCGATTCCTCGGAGGGCCGGGTCCCGCGCGCGCCACGCAGGGCCGCCGTGACATCGTCGATGACTTCATCACGGGAGACTTCGCTTCTGGGTTTCACCGACAGTCCCACATTGCTCGCCCGCGCACCCAGATAGCGGATCAACGCCTGCACCGGTACCACTGCCTTCGGACGTTCCCCGCCGGAGAGGAAGCTGCTGTTGTCCTTGTAGACCCCGATGACTTCGAACGGCACGCTGTTCATCAGGATGGTCTTGCCGATCGGATCGGATTCATTGAACAGCCGTTCGGCCATGAGGGTGGTGATCACCGCCACGCGGGCTCCCGTGCGCGCCTCGGCCACCGTGAATGCCCGTCCGGGATAAACCTCCGGCGCGCTGATCGCGGTCCACTCGGCCGAATACCCTTCGATCGGCGCGCTCGACAGTTCGCGATCGCGGTACTTCACCTTCGCCCCCCAGTCGAGACGCTCCCCCACGGCCTCCACGGTGGAGAGCCGACGCAGGGTCTCGATCTCGTTGGGCCGGAGCGGCGGATTGCGCAACCACTTGCAGGTCTCGTCCGATCCATCGCACGCTTCGAAGACGATGGGATAGCGGGAGATGAAAAACGTCGTCGGACCGGTGCTGGCGAAGTCCTTGGCCACCGACTGGTTGATGCCGTGGATGGCGGCCGAGATGGCCACCACCACAAAAACGCCCACGGCGATGCCCAGAATCGTGAGACCGGCGCGCACCTTGTTGGCGCGCACGGCGTCGATGGCGATGCGGACCCCTTCGGAAACCGCGGAGAGACGGGTGCTGAGCGCGGACATCGTCACTCCTGCCTGAGTGCGGCGATGGGATCGAGGCGCGAGGCCCGGCTGGCCGGATACACGCCCGAGATGATACCGACACCGGCGCCGAGCGCCACACCCGCCACGATGGACCACGGCGCGACACTGGCCGGCAGCGGAGAGACCAGCGAGATGAACTTCGCCAGTCCGATGCCCAGGCCCACGCCGATGGCCGAACCCACGGTACCCAGGGTGCTGGCTTCGATGAGGAACTGCAGCAGAATGTCCCGCCGTTTGGCGCCGAGGGCTTTGCGGATCCCGATCTCACGGGTCCGCTCGGCCACCGCCACCAGCATGATGTTCATGATCACGATGGCGCCGACCACGAGCCCGATGGCCGGAAGCGCGATGCCCGCCATGACCAGGTAACCCTTGATCTTGTTCCAGAACTCCAGTGCCGAATCGGCGGTCTGCAGCGCGAAGTTGTCCTTCTGATTGGGTCGGAGATGGCGCTGCGCCCGCATCACCGCGCGCACGGTCTCCATGGTTTCCTTCATCGCCGGATCGCTGGGGGACTGGATGGCCACGGCGTCGACGATGTTGGGGCGGCTGTTGAGGAACCGTCGCGCCGGGGAGCGCCAGCTCGTGACCAGGAAGTTGTCCATCGACATGCCGAAGATCTGCCCCTGCGTCTCGGCGATGCCCACGACCCGGAACGGCACGCCGCCGATCTTGATCTCGCGGTCGATCGGATCGAGACTCGGGAACAACCGCTTGGCGGCGTCGGCACCAAGAACCACGGCTTTCTCGCCGCGGGCCAGCTCCTGCTCGCTGAGCACACGTCCCGAACTCACCCCCAGCTTCTTCATGTCGAAGTACGCGCCGTCCACCGCGCTCACCTGCACCCGACGCGGCTTGCCGCTGGAGGACGACGACACGTACACCTGCCCGTCGCTGATGAAATACCACTTGGTATCGGCGGGAAGCGCCGACGTCACCGGCTCGACATCGGTGATCTCGAGGCGCGGCCGCTTGCGGTACTCGTCCCACGTGGCCTGGTCGACATCGCCGATGTTGATGTTGGGGCGGTTGCGCAGCTCGAACGTATTGACCCCGATCAGCTTGCCGACCAGGTCGTCCTCCATGTAGCGCCCCATGCCCTCCACGATCGACACGACCGAGATGAGGAACATGACGCCGATGCACACCCCGAGCAGCGTGAACGCGCTCTTGAGCTTCTGGGTGCGGATCGTGGTCAGTGCCAGGCGAATGGCGTCGAAAAACGGCACGGGAGTTCGGTGAAGGACTGAAGAGGGAAACGGAAATTCAGTGGGCGACGGACATGCCGACCCGTTCGACGAACTGGTGACGACGCTCGTCGCTGGCGATGACCCCGTCACGCAGCACGACGACACGACGCGCATGCGAGGCAATATCGGGCTCGTGCGTTACCATCACGACGGTCTGGCCCTCGCTGGACAGTTCTTCGAAGACCCGCATGATCTCTTCCGACGTCTGCGAGTCGAGATTGCCGGTCGGTTCGTCGGCCAGCAGGATGGACGGGCGGTTGACGAGCGCCCGCGCGATGGCCACACGCTGACGCTGACCGCCCGAGAGCTCGTTGGGCCGATGGTGCATGCGCTGACCGAGCTGCACACGCTCGAGGGCCTCCGTCGCGCGTTTCTTGCGTTCTTCCGCCGACACGCCGGCGTACACGAGCGGCAGTTCGACGTTCTGCAGCGCCGAAGCGCGGGGCAGGAGGTTGAACGTCTGGAAGACGAACCCGATCTCCTTGTTGCGCACGCGGGCGAGCTGGTCGTCGCTCATCGTGGAGACGAGCATGCCGTTCAGCCAGTATTCGCCGTCGTTGGGCGTGTCGAGGCAGCCGATGAGGTTCATGAGCGTGGACTTGCCCGACCCCGACGGTCCCATGATGGCGACGTATTCGTTGCGGCGGATGGCGAGATCGACCCCGCGCAGTGCGCGCACGATTTCCCCGCCCATGTCGTACTGCCGTGTGAGCTGCCGCGTGACGATGACCCAATCCTGCCCCGGAGTTGCCCCCGGGGCCGCGACGACCGCGCGTCGTTCGCCGGTCGTACTGAGGCCGACTTCGTCGGAAGAGGTCACGACTTGGCTCCGTTGGCCGGCGTCTTCTTCGGGTCCGGCTTGTTGACCTTGATCAGTGCTCCGTCCTTGAGTTCACGGATGGCCTGATACGTGCCCGCCACGATCGTCTCGCCGGCCTTGAGGCCATCGAGCACTTCGAAGTGACGTTCACCCGCAATGCCCACCTTCACCGGCCGGAAGGTCACCTTGTTGTCCGCGCCGACGATGAACACGCCTTCCACGTCCCGCTTGCCCACTTCCTTCGTGGGCTGGCGACCGACGGCCACGGCCGAGTCGCCGCTGGGCAGGCTTTCGTTCTCCCGCACCGTGAGCGCGATGATGGGAATGCTGAGCGCCTTGGTCCGCGTGGCCGTGACGATCTTCGCGGTGGCCGAGAAATCCGGACGGGTTTCACCTGGCGGATTCACGAGCTGTACGCGCACTTCGTAATCGATGGCCTGGTCGCCGGTGTTCGTCGAGGCGGTCTTGGTGACGGAGCTGTTCGAGATCTCCACCACGCGGCCCACGAAGGTGGTGTCGGGGAACGCGTCGATCTGGATGAGCGCCGAATCGCCGACGCTGATGCGGGCCACGTCGGTCTCGTCCACCTTCACCTTGGTTTCGAGCACGCTCATGTCGGAGATCGTGAGCAGCGTGGCGGCATCCTTGTTCAGGGTGCCCATGATCGCCGTTTCGCCCTCTTCGACATTGAGACGCGTCACCTTGCCGCTCATCGGCGCCACGATGGTGGTGCGGTTGAGCGCCTGACGGGCATCACGCACCGAGGCCACGGCCTGTTCGACCGAGTAGTTGGCCGCCTCCGCCAGTGCCTTGTTCACTTCCATCTGCGTCTTGAGCTGCTCGATCTGTTCGTCGCTGACGAGGCTCGGGGTCTGCTGCTTGATCTTGAGCGACCGTTCGTAGTTGCGTTCGGCCTGGATCAGATTGGCGCGGGCCTGCGCCGCCTGCGCCTTGGAGGAGGCCTGCGCCGCTTCGGCCCGCTGCAACGCCGCCGTGGGCTGCTCGGGGTCGATCTGCAGCAGGAACTGTCCCTTCTTGACGATATCGCCTTCCTTCACCGACAGGCGCACGATCTTGCCGGTCACGTCGGCGGAGACGTTGACCTTGGTGCGGGGCTGGATCTGTCCACTGGCGGTCACCGACGCCACGAGATCCCGCGCTTCCACCGCCTCGGTGCGCACTTCCACCGGCTTGGTGTTGTTCTTCTTGGCGGCGACGAAGGCCAGGGCGGCCACAGCGACGACGACAGCGCCGCCGATGCCGTACTTCACGGTCTTGGTCATGACTGATCTCTGTTAGCGAAGGGGGCGACCGACGGCGTTTTCGAGTGCCGCGAAGGCCCGTTGCACGTCGTAGACAGCGGTGATGCGATCGGTTTCCGCGCGCTCGTAGTCGCCGCGCGCCTGCACGAGGTCGACGATGCTGATGGCGCCGACCCGATACCGTTCCTGCGCGAGCGAGAGCGCCGTGCGCGCCGTCCGCACATTCTCTTCCTGCAGGGCCACCGTCTGCTGCGCGTTGTTGAGCTGCAGGTAGGCGGCCGTCACGTCGGCCGAGATGCGCAGTTCCTGGAGGCGTACGTCGTGCTGCGCATTGCGCTGCTGCACGCTGGCCTGCTCGATCTGCTGCTCACGCCGGAACCCGTTGAAGATCGGCAACGAGAACGAGGCCGAGAGGCTGTAGGGGTTGCGCGTGAAGTCGAAAGGGTACTTGCCCTGCGAATCGCGGATGGCCTGTTCATCGGCCGGCGAGAAGGCCAGCGCCTGGCAGGCGCCGAGATTGTTGTCGAGTCCGAGCTTTGCGCGCACCTCCTCGCTGCGGATGCAGGAGCTCCGCTGGGACAGCACGCCGGCCTGTCCCTGCTGGATGAGCACGTCGGTGTTGGTGTACCGGTTCGTGAAGCCCGACAGACTGGCCGAGAGAGACAGCGACGGGATGTAGGCGCTCCGGGCGGACGCCACCGAACGACGCGCGCCCGACTCGCGTGTGCGTGCCGCGTCGAGCATGGGGTTGTCCCGCCGGGCGTTGTCGAGGACCTGTTGCAGATCCAGCGTGGGCGTCGGCGGCAGGGTGGGATCGAGCCGCGTTTCGAGCACGGCCGGCATCCCGAGGATCTGATAGAGCCGCACGATTTCGATGGCCGTCTGATTGCGCGCGTTGAGCGCCGCCACCCGCTGTTGCCCATGCGTCACTTCGGCACGCTGCACATCGAGCTGGGTGCCGGAGCCCACCTGCAGGCGGGCCTGGGCCAGTTGCAGCTGCGCCTCGGTGGTGACCAGCAGCGTGTCCTGCAACTGCGCGCGGGCCTGCTGCTGCAGCGCGGTCAGGTACTGCATCGTCACGTTGTTGCGCAGCGCCTGCTCGGCGGCCTGGATATCGAATTCGGTGGCCTCCTGACTGGCTTTGACCGCCCGACGGTCATTCAGCGAGGCCATGGAGAAGTTCATCTGGGCCGATGCGCCGACGTCGGTGGAGAGCTGGTCGTTCGTGGAGCCGAAGCCCTGACCCTGGAAGAACGTCTGACGGCCTTCACGATAGCCGCCGCCGAAGCTCGTCGAGAGACTGGGCAGGAGGGCACCGGTGGCCGCACGGGCGTTGGCCGCCGCCGTCCGGCGCGCATTGAGCGACTTCTGCAGATCCGGATTGTTCCGGCGCGCCAGCGCGAGGGCGTCGGTCAGGGTCAGGATCGCCCCCGTGGAGGCAGCCGGCTGGGCCGACGCCACCGAGGGCATCACGGCGCCTGCCAGACCGAGGGCCAGCACGACGGTCCGGACGAACACGTGAGAATTCACGGGAATCTTCATGGGGACAAGCTGGGGGAGGGAGATGGACAGGGGGGCCTACGCCCCACATGAAGGGTTTGTTTCAGGACTTTTGCATTCCTGGGACTGACAGCTGGAGCGGCCATGGACTTGAGGCTAGTCCCTCACGTTACGTGAGAAACAAGCCCACCCACACCAAGCCATAAGAAACACCGAATGACTCCATGGTTTGCCATGCCTCTCATCTCGGCACATCGTCCCGTCGGGCTTCCAGTCCCCGGGACGGGATCGTGATGCGCAGCAGCCGCCCCTCGGGGTCGGCCCACACCATCCGGATCTCGCTGGATGCGGTCACCACCCGCCAGCGTTGCGCGATCCGGCGGGCGCCGGCAATGGTGACGGTGTCGGCGGTGGCTTCCAGCACGATGTGGACTGCGCCCTGACTGTTGGCGGCCGGCGTGAGACTGGGACGGGTGGCCGCTTCCCCCGGCACCCGGAGCGGCATCCGCACGAGGAGGGCGTGCTGCACGAGGCCCTCGTCCTCGACGACCAGCGCGCCCGGTCGGAGCAGGTATTCGCGGGCCGCTTCGCCATTCACGCTGCGGGCGAGCGTCGTGAACCGTCCGCGGATACGCTGCCCGCCCAGGCGCAGCGTCTGCTCCGCGCCCTCTCGCTCCTCCAGGGAGTACCGGACCGGCGTGCCGGCCGAATCGGCCTCCAGCCGCATCGCCGTGCGGCGGTCTCCCTGCGCGGACTCGGCGCGCAGTTCGAACACCGCGCCATCCGCGCCCGCGAGTTGCTGGACGGAGAACTGTTCGCGGCCCACCCGCTGCCCACGCAGCAGGATCGTGAAACTGCCTTCGTCGAGTCGCTGTGGGGTCGCTCGCTGAGGCGTCTCAAGTGAGGACGCGGCGCCCGTCTGTCCGCGGCCCGTGGCCGGGGCCAGCAGATGGAGCAGGGGCAGCAGGGGAATGATCCGCCGCAGCACGCCGATCCTGACGCCGGGGAGGCTGCTGCGGCGCGGGACGCGGATGGTCGGCATCCCTGAAAGATAATCGAAGAGAATCGGGCACCCCCTTCGCCACTGACGCGCCTCCGGGGTATTGTGGGGCGATGCGTCCCCGGCTTCCGCTCGCCACACCCACCGATCGCTGGCCCGTTGCCTGGGTCTCGGCGGCGGCCGGCGCGTTGGTGGCCCTGGCTTACTGGCAACAGGATCCCGGCTGGTTGCGGCTGGGCATCGCCGCGCTGCTGACCGCCTGGGCCGGATGGTTGGTGTCCGGCGTGCGCGCGCCCCGTACGGTGGCGGTGCTGAGTGTGGCGGCGCTGGCCACGGCCGTGCTGATCGCGTCGAGTGACACCGCCACCCTGGTGGCGCTCCGGAAGAACTGGGCGGGGTGGTCGGCGGCGGAACGCGAGTCCCGGGCGCAGCGGGTGGCGGCGAGTCTCACCGACGTGGCCACCGTCCTGCGGGACGTGACGCAACAACTCGCCGCCGATTCCTCGCTGGGAGGGGAAGCCCGCGAGAGACGGGTGCGCACCCTCAGTCCACCGCTGCCGCGGGGCGTGGAGTCGGCGCTGCTGGTTTACCACCAGGGTGTACTGGTGGCGCGGGCGGGGCAGGCGCACACCGAATTTCCGGCCACCGATGTGCCAGGTGTGCGATTGATCGACGGGGCCTTTCACACATCGCTCGTGGCCCGTGCGCGCTCGGCCGATGGGAACGTGGAGGTCGTGTCGCTGGCGCTGGTGTCGTCGGCGCCGCCGGCGGACCGGTTCGCGCGGCCGCTGCTCAAGACCTTGCCGGGTGGCTTCGATGTGGCGCACACCATCGTCGAGAGTCCGGACAGTGTGCACGTGGAAGCGGGAACCACCGTCGTCGTGGTGCCCGACGGGCCCCGTCGGCTCGCCCGCGTGCGGGCCACGACGTTCACGGAAGGTGAAACGCGCTTGCGATACGAGCAGCAGGCGCGGTCGCGCACGAGTGTGGCGCTGGCGATCGCCATGATCGGCATTCTCGTCATCGCCTGGCGTCGTCCGGCGGGCACTCCGGAACGCATGGCCGCGGCCATCGCCGTGCTGGCGGGCGTTTCCATGACACCACTCACCGGGCTGTCGAATGTGTCGCCGCTGTTCGACCCGGCCAGCTATTTCGCGCCCATGGGGGGATCGCTCACGGCGACGGTGGCGGCCCTGCTCATCACGGCGGCTCTCGTGCTCGCGGTGCTGCTGTTCGCGCTGCGGGCCCGTGAAGGTCGGTATTCGCGCTTCCTGTCTATCAGTCTGGTGATCGCGCTGGCAGTCGGTGGACCGTTTCTGCTGCGCGATCTGGCGCGGGGGATTGCCCTGCCCGTGAGTGGCGCCGGATTCGGCTTGTGGATTGCCTGGCAACTGGCGCTGGCGCTCGTGGGCGCGGCCATTCTGCTGGCCGGCGCCACCGCGGGGCGTGCCGTCCTGGGGACCCGCCGTGGATTGCCGGCCACCGTGGCACCCATGATCGCGGCGATGAGCGGTGTGCTCGCGCCGGTGTTGTGGGACGCCCCCGGTGCGTGGCCGGCGTGGTATCCGGCGCTGTGGATTCTGGCCATCGCGACGCTGGCCATCACCCGACGCGGGTTGTCGCAGGTGGTCGCGGCGGCCGTCGTGGCCGGGACGGGCGCGGCCACCCTCACGTGGGGCGCCACCGTGCGGGCCCGTCTCGCGCTCGCGCAGCACGATCTCGAACGCATCGCGGCGGTCGATGACAATGCCCTGCGGTTGCTGGAACGGTTTTCGACGGCGCTGCGCGACGAGACCCGTCCGGTGCAACGCAGCGATGCGTTGCTGCGCCGGTACGCCGCCAGTGAACTCGCACTCGCGGGCTATCCCGCCCGTCTCGCACGATGGAGTCCCGAGTATCCCGACAGTGCGGTGTCCGTACTCGAACTGGCGCCGGTCAACGATACGTTGGGCGCCCAGGCGTATCTCGCCCAGCTCGCGCGGCAGAGCAACGCGCTCGAATTGCGCTTCGTGGACGATGGACCGACGACGCTCCTGATGGCGGCGGTGCCCGCGCCCGATGGCATCGTGACCACGATCGCGGTGCCACCGCGCACCCGATTGCTGCCGGTCGATCCCTTCGCGGCGTTCACCGGTGTGACGGGCGCCGTGGGCAATGCGCCGCCGTATCGGCTGGAGTTCACCGTGCCCAATGCCGGCGACAGTGTCCCGCGCGCCCTGAGCTGGCGCCGCCGCGCCGAATCCATGCACGGCGATGGCGTGGCGGGTGATGCGTCGGGTGTACGTGGCGTGCACGTGGAGGTCGAATTGCGCGGACTCGATGCGCTCGTGCCGCGTGGCGCCCTGCTCGTGCTCGTGGACGTCGGCGTGGTGATGCTGCTGTGGACCGCCACCGCGCTGGCCGATGGCGCACTCGGACGCTGGCTGCGGGTGCGTCGGGTACGCTGGTCCCGGTCGTATCGGGTGCGCCTGTCCGGAGCGCTGCTCATGTTCTTCATCGCGCCGGCGGCCATTTTTGCGTTGTGGGCGTGGTACCGCCTGCAGGACGATGATCGCGCCGCGCGTGAACTGCTGTTGCGCGAAACCCTGCGTGTGGCGTCCACCGAGCAGGAACAGCGCATGCTCGGCACCGTGCCGTCCAGCACCGGCGCCCCGCTCTTTCTGTATCAGCGCGGGATGCTCACCACCGCCAGCGATTCGCTGCTCGATGCGCTGGCGCCGTTGGGGCGCCTCACGCCGGTCACGTTCACGGACGAAGCGATCGCGGGGGAGGATCTCTTCACGACCCGGCGCATCACCGTGGGTCCGGTCAGCACGCTGGTCGGGTATCGTCGCGTGGGACGCCTCGACGAACCCGTGCGCGACGACGCCATGCTGGCCACGCCGGCGCGCGGTGACGAGTTCGCGCTCGATGCCCGCCGCGAGGATCTCGGCGTCCTGCTGCTCTTTGCCACCATGCTCGGAGCACTCGCGGCGGTGTGGTCCAGCGGGATCGCGGCCCGTTCGCTGGCCCGTCCCGTGGGTGTCCTGCGCGAGGCCGCCCTGGCGGTGGCTGCCGGACGTGATGCCCCCATGCTCGGCACTGCGCCGGCCACCGAATTCGCACCGGTGTATCGCGCGTTCGGGCGCATGGCGCAGGATCTCGCGACCAGTCGCGCAGCGCTCGAAGCCGCGCAGCGACGCACGGCCGCCGTCCTGCAGCACGTGGCCTCGGGGGTGCTCGCCATCGTCGACAATGGCGACATCATTCTGGCCAATCCGCGCGCGGAGACCATGCTGGGCGTCACGCTGTCCACGGGACGTGCGTCGTTGTGGCAACTGCCGCGCCTCTTCGACGATCTGGTCGCACGGGCGCGCCGGTTCCTCGTGGGCGACGCCGAGGAAGACGCGTTCGACCTGACCCTGCCCGGACGGCAACTGCGCGCACGTCTCACCAGGCTGCCCACCGGTGCGGTGCTCACGCTCGACGACATCACCGAACTCGCGTCGGCACAGCGCGTGCTCGCGTGGGGTGAGATGGCCCGGCAGGTCGCGCACGAGATCAAGAATCCGCTCACGCCCATCCGCCTGGGCGTGCAGCATCTGCGGCGCGCCTATCGTGACGGTCGCAGCGATTTTGGACAGATCCTCGATACCAATGTCGGTCGGGTGCTCGCCGAGATCGATCATCTCGACGAGATCGCACGCGCATTCAGTCGGTATGGAACCGCACCCGAGGACCGTACACCGGCGGTGTCGGTGGACGTGGCGCAGGTGGTGCGTGACGTAGTCGCGCTCGAGCGGCTGGGCGATGAAGAGCGGCGGGAGACGGTGCAGGGGACCGTGCAATGGATCGTGGAGATCGATCCGCGGCTGAACGGGGACACACTCGCGCTCGCGCTGCGTGATGAACTCCGCGAAGTGCTGATCAACCTGCTCGAGAACGCACGACTGGCGCAGGCGGGCACCGTGACGGTGCGTCTGTCGCCATGCAATGCTCCGGGTGTGCTCGAGGCCTGGCGGGAAGGGCGCGCCGACGGGTTGGCCATCGATGTGGTGGACGACGGTGTGGGAATTGCCGCCGACACGCTGCCGCGGGTGTTCGAACCGCATTTTTCGACCCGTACCAGCGGCAGTGGCCTGGGGCTCGCCATCAGCCGCCGCCTGATCGAGGGGTGGGGCGGGACGATCGGTATCGCCAGCACGCCCGGGACCGGCACCACCGTGCACATCGTGCTGCGTCGGGCCAATGATGGTCCCGAGGCGGGACGCGGGCTGCCGCATTACTCTTGAGCATGACCCCGATTTCTCCGAGTCACGACTACACGCCCACGGCGTGTCCGCCGCCGCATCTGGCGTCGTGGACATTGCCGCCGGGATGGTCGTGGGGAGACGAAGGGGTGCAGCGTGAGTACCGCCACTACCAGGAAGTGGTCGACGCGCTGGGGCGCTCGCTCTCACTGGTCAGCGCACTCGATCCTGAGCATGGGGACTGGCTCCGGAACGAAGCCCGTGCGCTGGCGCATCGCAATCATCCGTCGATCCCGACGACGTATCACTACTGGGCCTCGTACGCCGAGAGTCGCCGGGGCCCCGGATACCTGCGGCGCTGGATCAGTGGTGAAACCGTGTATTCGCGCGTCTCGCGTCTGGGCACGGAAGCCATTCCGTTCGCCCTGCAGGTGCTGCGTGAAGCGGCCAGCACGCTCGCCTATCTGCACGACACCGCGGCGGCACATGGCGCGGTGTCTCCCAGTACGATCTGGCTCACGCCGGGCGGCCGGCTGTGGCTGCTCGGATGGGAGTGGGTACTGCCGCGCGATCAGCGTCCCGCCGGACTCATTCCCGA
Source organism: Gemmatimonas aurantiaca (assembly GCF_037190085.1). Taxonomy (NCBI): domain Bacteria; kingdom Pseudomonadati; phylum Gemmatimonadota; class Gemmatimonadia; order Gemmatimonadales; family Gemmatimonadaceae; genus Gemmatimonas; species Gemmatimonas aurantiaca. The sequence goes on along the minus strand of NZ_JBBCJO010000005.1, from coordinate 903,059 downwards.
TGCCGCCCTCACTCCGTGGGCGCCGGAGTGGGAGCCGGGCGTCTGGCGGCCGACCGCGCTGTCCGATCAATGGCAGCTCGCGGCGATGATGTTCATGATGCTCACGGGAGAGACGGCGCCCGAACACGATGTGCCGCCGATCGCGCTGCTGCGTCCCGACTGTCCGCAGGCGCTCGCCACGGTGCTCGAGCGCGCACTGATGCCCGATCCGGCGCAGCGGTATCCCAGCATTGCGACCATGCTGCGGGAACTCGATCGTCATGTGTCGGTACGGCCGGTCATCATCGAACCGGAAGACGACGAACTGCCGAAGGAACTCGATTCACCCGAGGCCCGACTGCGGTGGGTGACGGCGGACGACTACGAAATTCTCTCGCCGCTGGGGCAGGGCATGTTCGGCAGTGTCTGGCGCGCGCGCGATCTGTCGTTGTCGCGGGAAGTGGCCATCAAGGTGCTGCATCCGCACATCGCCCGGGACGATGTGGCCGTGGCCCGCTTCCGTCGCGAAGCCCGGCTCGCCGCGCAACTGGCCCATGCGGCCATCGTGCCGATCTACGAGAGCGACAGCCGTGGCGGTGTGGTGTGGTACACCATGGAACTCGCCGAAGGTGGCTCGGTGGCCGATCTCGTGTCCCGGCGCGGTCCCCGTTCGTTCGAGGAGATCGCGCCGCAGGTGGATGAAGTGCTCGAGGCGCTGCATGCCGCGCACACCAGCGGCATCATCCATCGCGATCTCAAACCCGAAAACATTCTCATCGATCGCTACCGTCGCTGGCGCATTGGCGACTTCGGCATTGCCTACGCACTGGGCGACGAGAAAGTGGGCACATCAGGCACGCCGTCGTTTGCCGCGCCGGAACAACTGCTGGGGGAAGCGCAGGGACCGGCCACCGATTGTTACGCGCTGGCCAGCATCGTGTACTTCGTGCTCACGGGTCGGCCGCCGTTCGGGGATGGTCCCGCGGCGACCGTGCTGGCGCGGCAGTTGTCGGACGGTATGTCCGATCAGTTGCGTGAGGAAGGATTTCCCGACGAACTGGCGGCGTGGCTCGCGCGCGGACTCGCGCAGCGGGTGGAGGATCGGTTCGAGGACGCCGAGGAGATGCGCGCGGCGTGGCGGCAGGTGGTGCGCAGTATCCGCCGGGCGGAGGATCAACGGCCGTGGTGGCGACGCCTGCTGGAAGGGATCGGCGACGACGAGGAGCGGGAGCCCGTGCAGGACTGGTAGGCGCAATACCCATGCGTAGCATGGCCGTTGCACCTGCGCGTTACGCCTGAGTGTCACGCCTGAGTGTCACGCCACGTGGGGCGTTTGCGCACCGGGTGTGAACGTGGACGGGCTTCCCGACGAAGCCACCGGCAAGGACAGCACCGTGGCGCGGGCCACGGCGGCCACGCTGGCCGGCACACGCGTCGGCACGTTGGCCGGCATGGCGGGTGCGGTCTCACCACTCATCCTCGTGAGACGACGCCGACGCTTGCGCTGATACAGCAACTGATCGGCCCGGGCGAGCAGTTCGGAAATCCCGGCGGTATCCGTCGGGCGAACACGCGTGAAGCCCACCGTGAGTCCGACGGGAACCGGAAACGCACCCGAGGCATTGAGAACGGACAGCCGCTCGTCCACACGTCGCTGAATGGCCCGCGCGCCCGCGCCATCCGCATCGAGCGCCAGCACGGTGAATTCATCACCGCCCAGTCGTCCCACGACATCGCAGTCACGCACGGTGTCCTGCAGCAGTCTGCCCACGGCGGCCAGCACCCGATCGCCCACCGCGTGCCCATGGGTATCGTTGATCTGCTTGAAATCATCCATGTCCGCGTACATCACGACCGCGTCCTTGCCCTGACGTCGCGCGATACGCAGTTGCTGTTCCGCGAGCGCCATGAACCCGCGCCGGTTGTACAGACGCGTGAGATCGTCCACGAGGGAGGCGCGCCGCAACCGACGTTCCTCGCGCTTCTGCGCCGAGATGTCACGCAAAGTGACGGCCAGACCATCCGATGTGGGAATGGCCTGATGCAGCAGCCAACTGGCCGCCACCAGTCGACGGTTCACCCGGGTCTCTTCGATGAGCGGCGTGTGCATCACGAGGGCGTCGGCGTATCGCTCGAAGAGGGAAGCCCCGAGCGGTGCAGGGAGGTCACGGCGCAGACGCCGGCCGACCAGTTCGCGGCGACCACCATACAGCAGGACGGACCCACTGCCATTGACATCGGTGATTTCGAAGTCGGTCAACTCGCCATCGGTATCGCGTATCGCCCGCAGCAGGAACATGCCGTCCATGTTGCCGTGCATGGCTTCCTGCAGGCGACGCATGCGATCGCGCAGCGCCACGTCGTCCTGCATGCGATGCAGCAGTTCCCGATGCAGCAGATGCCACCCTCCGATGGCCATCAGCAACGACAGCGCGCCAAGAAATGGTGCCGTGCTGACGAAGCTGGGAACCGTCAGGGATTCGACGGACCCGAAGAGGATGGCGGCGGAGATCAGGGAGAGCGTTCCCCAGAACGTGGCCCGCAGGACGATGCGGTCGAGCATGGATGGCGTGGGCGGGGTGAAGAAGAGCCGGCGGGTGTTGCCGATCCCTCGCCGTTTGGAGCATCCGCACGGCATGTCCCCGATTAGCAACAGCCATGCCATGACCGGGAGACGCCCCGTCAACCACGGAATTCCAGTGTGGAAAAGTCTGTCAAGTCGTTGTTTTACAAAGCATTGGATGCGCCCGACAGAGCAGTCCCTTTTGGTCCGGACCGCAATCGGCCGTCGTGATCACGCGTGGGGACGAAAGGGCCTTACTGCCGAGCTTAGATGTCGTGCCGCACGGAAAAAATGGCCGCCCTCGTCGTCTCCTCGCTACGGCTGCTCACCCAGCAGCATCCGCGTTTCCAGGGCGGCATGGCGCTCCATCGACGAGCGGTCGGGCGTGAGCAGTGACACCACGATCCCGGTGAGAAACGCCAGAGGGATGGTCACCAAGGCCGGGTTCTTGAGCGGGAAGATGGCGGCACTCTTGTGCAGCAGGTCCACCTGCACGGCGGGTGACAGCACGATCAGC